>NZ_JBHYHC010000087.1:0-38656 GCF_042738955.1 Umezawaea sp. NPDC059074 | reverse complement strand
GCCACCAGGTGTTGGCCGTCGTGCGCGGGACGGCGATGAACCAGGACGGCGCGTCGAACGGGCTCACCGCGCCCAACGGCCCGTCGCAGCAGCGGGTGATCCGCCAAGCGCTGGCGAACGCGGGGCTGACGCCCGCCGAGGTCGACGTCGTGGAAGCCCACGGCACCGGAACCGAGTTGGGCGACCCGATTGAGGCGCAGGCGGTGCTCGCGACCTACGGCCAGGACCGCGAACGGCCGCTGGTGTTGGGGTCGTTGAAGTCGAACATCGGTCACGCCCAGGCCGCTGCGGGCGTGGCGGGTGTGATCAAGATGGTGCAGGCGATGCGGCACGGGGTCGTGCCCAGGACGCTGCACGTGGACGAGCCGTCGTCCCACGTGGACTGGACGTCGGGCGCGGTGACGCTGGCGACCGAGGCGCTGGCGTGGCCGGAGACCGGCCGTCCTCGTCGGGCGGGTGTGTCGGCGTTCGGGGTGAGCGGGACGAACGCCCACGTCGTGCTG
Source organism: Umezawaea sp. NPDC059074 (assembly GCF_042738955.1). Lineage (NCBI taxonomy): Bacteria > Bacillati > Actinomycetota > Actinomycetes > Pseudonocardiales > Pseudonocardiaceae > Umezawaea > Umezawaea sp. NPDC059074. The sequence continues at coordinate 38,153 of NZ_JBHYHC010000087.1, read as the reverse complement.
GAACAGGCTCCCGCCGTCGTCGAGACCGCGCCGGAGGTGTCGCTGCCGGTCGTGCCGTGGGTGCTGTCGGGCCGCACGGCGTCGGCGGTGCGAGCGCAGGCCAGGCGGCTGGCGGCGACGGGTCCCGACCTGGACCCGGTCGACGTCGGCGCGGCGCTGGTCACGACCCGAGGCCTGTTCGAGCACCGGGCCGTGGTGCTGGGCGGTGACCGGGATCGGTTGCTGGCCGGGCTTTCCGCGTTGGCGGACGGGGTCTCGGCTCCCGGCGTGCTGACGTCGACGACCGTCGGCGAGCGCGCGGTCGGCTTCGTGTTCCCCGGCCAAGGTGCCCAGTGGGCAGGGATGGGGCGCGAGCTGCTGGTGGAGTCGCCGGTGTTCGCGGCGCGGATGGCCGAGTGCGAGAAGGCGTTGAGCGCGTTCGTGGACTGGTCGTTGGTCGAGGTCGTTCAGGAGGGCGTGTTCGACCGGGTGGACGTGGTGCAGCCGGTGTCGTGGGCGGTGATGGTGTCGCTGGCCGCCGTGTGGGAGTCGGTGGGTGTTACGCCGTCGTTTGTCGCGGGGCACAGCCAGGGGGAGATCGCCGCCGCGTGCGTCGCCGGTGGGCTGTCGCTTGAGGACGGCGCTCGCGTGGTCGCGTTGCGCAGCAAAGCACTCGTGGCGTTGGCGGGGTCCGGCGGGATGGTGTCCGTGGCGCTGCCGGTCACCGACGTGCGGGACCGCCTGGAAGTCGGGTGTTCGGTGGCGGCGGTGAACGGGCCGACGTCGACGGTCGTCTCCGGCGACCGCGACGCGCTCGACCGGCTGGTGGCCGAGCTGGAACGGGACGGGGTCCGGGTGCGCCGGATCGACGTCGACTACGCCTCGCACTCCGCGCACGTGGAACGGATCGAGGACGAGTTGCTGCGGGTCCTGGAGCCGGTGCGGCCGCGAGAGGGCCACGTGCCGTTCTGCTCGTCGGTGACCGGTGAGCTGCTCGACACCCGTGAGCTGGACGCCGGGTACTGGTACCGGAACCTGCGGCAGACCGTCGAGTTCGCGCGGGCGACGACGACGTTGCTCGCCGAAGGCGTCGGCGTGTTCGTCGAGGTGAGCCCGCACCCGGTGCTGGGCGTCGGTCTCCAGGGCACGTGCGAGGACCTGGAGTCGTCAGCGGCGTTCGTCGGGACGCTCCGGCGGGACGACGGCGGCCTCGGGCGGGTCGTGACGGCGGCGGCCGAGACGTTCACCGCGGGCGCGCCGGTCGCGTGGCGCGCGCTGCTGCCCGGCGGTCGTCGGGTGTCGCTGCCGACGTACGCGTTCGACCGGCAGCGGTTCTGGCTGACGCCGTCGGCGGACCGGGTGCACGCCGACGCGGCCGGACATCCGCTGCTGGGGACGTCGGTGGTGTTGGCCGAGGACCAGGGCGTGGTGCTGACCGGGCGGCTCTCGCTGCGGGCGCAGCCCTGGCTGGCGGACCACCGCGTGTGGGGAACGGCGTTGCTGCCGGGAACCGCGTTCGTCGAGATGGCGTTGCGGGCGGGCGACGAGGTGGGCTGCCCGCGGCTGGAGGACCTGGTCCTGGAGACGCCGTTGGTGCTGCCCGAGCAGGGATCGGTGCGGATCCAGGTCATGGTGGACCGGACTCGAACCTTGACGATCCACTCCAGCCCCGAAGGCCCGCCGGTGTGGACCCGGCACGCCACCGGCCAGCTCGGCGAGGAGGTTCCGACCGCCCTGCCCGACCCGACGTGGCCACCGGCCGATGCGACCGAGGTCGTCCACCCGGACCTCTACGCCGCGCTGGCGGATCTCGGCCTGGAGTACGGCCCGGCCTTCCGTGGGCTGACCCGGTTGTGGCGGCGCGGCGAGGAGGTCTTCGCCGAGGTCTCCCTTCCCGGCGAGCCGGGGGAGTTCGGCGTCCACCCCGCGCTGCTGGACGCCGCCCTGCACGCCGGGGTGCTCGACGGGCGGGCCGTGCGGCTGCCGTTCGCGTGGACCGGGATCTCGTTGTCCGCCCGCCAGGCGACCGCGCTGCGGGTCCGGATCGCCCCGGCGGGTCCGGACGCCCTCTCGATCACGGCGGTGGACCCGACCGGCGCTCCGGTCGTGGCCGTCGACTCGCTGGTGCTGCGGCCGATCACGCCGGAGCAGCTCGCGGGCCAGGACGGCGGTGGTGCGCTGTTGAGTCTGGAGTGGACGGAGCAGCCGCCGGTTCGATCGGCGGGCGACACGGACCGCTGGGCGGTCGTCACGACCGGAGCGGACGCGCCGCCGGGACTGCCGGTGTTCCCGTCGATCGGGGACCTGGCCGCGGCCGTGCGCGGGGGTCTGCCCGCGCCGACCGTCGTGCTGCTGCCGGTGTCCGCCGCCATCGCGGGCGGGGTGCCGCACCAGGTGCGGACCCGGCTCCACGGCCTGCTGGACCAGGTGCGGCGGTGGCTGGGCGAGGACGTGCTGGGCTCGTCCCGCCTGGTCGTTGTCACCGAAGGGGCGGTGTCCACGGGCACCGGCGCGGCCGACCTGTCCCAGGCCCCGGTGTGGGGCCTGGTCCGGACCGCGCAGACCGAGAACCCCGGCCGGATCACCCTCGTCGACCTGGACCACCGGCGGTCCGGGCTGGTCGCCGCCGTGGCGTCCGGCCTGCCGCAGGTGGCGGTCCGCGACGACGCCCTCCACGCGCCCCGGCTCCGTCGGGCCGCGCCCTCGGACGGCCTGGTCGTCCCGGCCGTGCCGTGGCGGATGGTGGTGCAGGGCGAGGGGACGTTGGAGAACCTGGCCCTGGTCCCCGCGCCGCGGGTGCCGCTCGCGGCGGGCGAGGTGCGGATCGAGGTCCGTGCCGCCGGGGTGAACTTCCGCGACGTCCTGATGACCCTGGGCATGTACCCCGGCGAGACCCGGCTCGGAGCCGAGGCGGCGGGCGTGGTCGTGGAGGTCGGGGCCGACGTGCGGGACCTCGCCGTGGGCGACTCCGTGTTCGGGCTGGTGACCGACGCGTTCGGCTCGCTCGCGGTGGCCGACCGCCGGATGGTCGCCCGGATCCCGGACGACTGGTCGTTCGAGACGGCCGCGTCGGTCCCGGTCGTGTTCCTGACGGCCTACCACGCGCTGGTGGACCTGGCGAGTGTGCGGGCGGGGGAGTCGCTGCTGGTGCACGCCGCCGCGGGCGGGGTGGGCATGGCCGCCGTCCAACTGGCCCGGCACCTGGGCGTAGAGGTGTTCGGGACGGCCAGCGAGAGCAAGTGGGACGAGGTGCGGCGGCTCGGCGTGCCGGACGACCGGATCGCGTCCTCCCGCACGCTCGACTTCGAACGGCGGTTCCTCGAGACCACGGGCGGGCGCGGGGTCGACGTCGTGCTCAACGCGCTGGCGGGCGAGTTCGTCGACGCCTCCCTGCGGCTGCTGGCCGCGGGCGGGCGGTTCGTCGAGATGGGCCGGACCGACGTCCGCGACCCGGCCGACCTCCGCGCGGACATCACCTACCGGGCGTTCGAGCTGATCGGCTCGGCCGGGCCCGAACGCGTCCAGGAGATGCTGCTGGAGCTGGTGGCACTGTTCCGGCAAGGGGTTCTGCGCCCGCTGCCGGTGCGGACGTGGGACGTGCGGCGGGCCGCAGAGGCGTTCCGGCCGCTGGGCCAGGGGCGGACGACCGGCAAGGTCGTGCTGACCATGCCCGCCGACGGCGTGGTGCTCGGCGGCGGGACCGTTGTGATCACCGGTGGGACCAGCGGGCTCGGCGCGCACGTGGCGAGGCATGTCGCCGGTCAAGGCGCGCGGCACCTCCTGCTGCTGTCCCGACAGGGTCCGGACGCCGAAGGCGCTGCCGCGTTGCGCGAGGAGTTGGGCGAACGCGTCACGATCGTGGCCTGCGATGTCGCCGACCGCGCCCAACTCGCGGCCGTCCTCGCCGAGCACCCGGTGACGGCGGTGGTCCACGCGGCCGGAGTGCTCGACGATGGAGTTCTGGAGACGCTGACGCCGGACCGGGTGGACGCGGTGCTGCGGCCCAAGGTGGACGCGGCCTGGCACCTGCACGAGCTGACGGCCGGGATGGACTTGGCGGCGTTCGTGGTGTTCTCGTCGATCGCCGGGACGCTCGGCGGCGCGGGGCAGGCGAACTACGCGGCGGCGAACGTGTTCCTCGACGCGCTGGTGAACCACCGGCGGGCCGGTGGGCTGCCGGGGCTGTCACTGGCGTGGGGTCTGTGGGACGAGCGGACGGGCCTGACCGCGCGGCTCGACGAGACCGGGGTCCGTCGGCTGGCGGGCGGCGGGTTGCCCGCGTTGACCACCCGGCAGGGGTTGGCGTTGTTCGACCGGGCCCTCGCGCGGACCGGGCCGGACGCGGTGGCCGTGGCGACGGGCCTGGACCTGACGGCGTTGCGGGCGGTCGAGGACCCGCCGCCGTTGCTTGCCGGATTGGTCCCGCCGCGACGGAGGGTCGCGGCGACCACTGAGTCCTTTGTGGACCGGCTGGCGGGGATGACGGCGGCCGAGCGGCGGCGGTCGCTGGAGGAGCTGGTCCGGACGGAGGCGGCGATCGTGCTCGGGCACGGTGACGCCACCGCCGTCGACCCGGACCGGGCGTTCGACGACCTGGGCTTCGACTCGCTGACGGCGGTCGAGCTGCGCAACCGGTTGACGACCGCGACCGGGCGGCGGCTGTCGCGGACGGTGGTCTTCGACTACCCGTCGCCGACGAAGCTGGCCGACCACCTCGTCGGCGACACCCCGCGCGAGGAGGAGCCGCCGACGCCGGTGGGCGACGGCGTGGCCGAGCGGCTGGCGGGGGCGTCGGCGGCGGAGGTCCTGGACTTCATCACCAACGATCTCGGGATCTCCGGGACGCGGCGGATCTTGAGCGATGTCAGGGAGGCGGGTGCGTGATGCCGACGGAGAGCGAGTTGCTCGACCACCTCAAGAGCGTCGCGGTCGAACTGCACGAGACCCGCAAACGCTTGGGCGAACTGGAAGGGCGGCGGTCCGAACCCATCGCGATCGTGGGCATGGGCTGTCGGCTGCCGGGCGGTGTCACGTCCCCCGACGAGCTGTGGGACCTGCTCGTGGACGGTGTGGACGCGATAGGTGAGTTCCCCGTGGATCGTGGCTGGGCCGCCACCGGTCGGGGCGGGTTCCTCGCCGGGGCCGCCGATTTCGACGCGGGGTTCTTCGGGATCTCGCCGCGGGAGGCCGCGGCGATGGACCCGCAGCAGCGGCTCCTGCTGGAAACCTCGTGGGAGGCGTTGGAGGACGCCGGGATCGACCCGCGCTCGCTGAAGGAGACGCGCACCGGCGTGTTCACCGGCACGACCGGCCAGGACTACGCGCACCGGGCCGTGGCCGAGGAGGACGTGGCCGGGTACGTGCTGACCGGCGGGTCGGCGAGCCTGCTGTCCGGTCGGGTCGCCTACGCGTTCGGGCTGGAAGGACCGGCGGTCACGGTCGACACGGCCTGCTCGTCGTCGCTGGTGGCGCTGCACCTCGCGGTGCGGTCGCTGCGGTCCGGCGAGTCGTCGCTGGCGTTGGCCGGTGGCGTGACGGTCATGGCGACCACCGACCTGTTCGTGGAGTTCGCGCACCAGCAGGGGTTGGCCGCGGACGGGCGGTGCAAGGCGTTCGCGTCGGCCGCCGACGGGACCGGGTTCTCCGAGGGCGTCGGCGTGCTCGTGCTGGAACGGCTGTCCGACGCCCGCCGCCACGGGCACCGGGTGCTGGCCGTGGTGCGCGGGTCGGCGGTCAACCAGGACGGCGCGTCGAACGGTGTGACCGCGCCGAACGGCCCGTCGCAGCAGCGGGTGGTGCGGCAGGCGTTGGCGGACGCGCGGCTGGAGCCCGCGGACGTGGACGTGGTGGAGGGGCACGGGACCGGGACCCGACTGGGCGACCCGATCGAGGCCCAAGCCCTGCTGGCGACCTACGGCCAAGGGCGGGAACGGCCGCTGGTGTTGGGGTCGCTGAAGTCGAACATCGGCCACGCGCAGGCCGCCGCGGGCGTGGCGGGTGTGATCAAGACGGTGCTGGCGATGTGGCACGGGCTAGTGCCGAGGACGTTGCACGTGGACGAGCCGTCGTCGCACGTGGACTGGGACACCGGAGCCGTGTCGCTGGCGACGGAGGCCGTGGCGTGGCCCGAGACCGGGCGGCCGCGGCGGGCCGGGGTGTCGTCGTTCGGGCTGAGCGGGACGAACGCCCACGTGGTCCTCGAACAGGCCGACCCCGAGGAGCCGTCGCCCGGCGAGGCCCGGCCGTGGGTGCTGTCGGGCCGGACGGCGTCGGCGGTGCGCGAGCAGGCGGCCCGGTTGCTGGCACGGGTTCCCGAGCTGGACCCGGTCGACGTGGGGTTCACGCTCGCCGCCGGTCGGGCGGTGCTGGAGCACCGCGCGGTGGTGCTGGGAGGCGGTCTTCCCGCACTGGCGGCGGGGGTGTCGAGCCCGGACGTGGTGACGGGTGTCGCGGGCCGGGGTGTCGTCGGGTTCGTGTTCCCCGGCCAGGGCGCGCAGTGGGCGGGCATGGGGCGTGACCTGCTGCGGGAGTCGCCGGTGTTCGCCGAGCGGATGGGCGAGTGCGAGAAGGCGTTGGGCGCGTTCGTGGACTGGTCGTTGGTCGAGGTCGTTCAGGAGGGCGTGTTCGACCGGGTGGACGTGGTGCAGCCGGTGTCGTGGGCGGTGATGGTGTCGCTGGCCGCCGTGTGGGAGTCCCTCGGTGTCACGCCGTCGTTTGTTGCCGGGCACAGCCAGGGGGAGATCGCCGCCGCGTGCGTCGCCGGTGGTCTGTCGTTGGAGGACGGTGCTCGGGTGGTCGCGTTGCGCGCCAAGGCCTTGGTGGCGTTGGCCGGGGCGGGCGGGATGCTGTCGGTGGCGCTGCCGGTCGCCGACGTGCGCGACCGCTTGGACGCCGGGTGCTCGGTGGCCGCCGTCAACGGGCCGACGTCCACGGTGGTGTCCGGGGACGTCGAGGCGCTGGACCGCCTGCAAGCCCGGCTGGAGGGCGACGGCGTGCGGGTCCGGCGGATCGCCGTGGACTACGCGTCGCACTCCGCGCACGTCGAGCGGATCGAGGACGAACTGCTGCGCGTGCTGGAACCCGTGCGGCCGCGGGCGGGTGAGGTGCCGTTCTGCTCGTCGGTGACCGGTGGGCTGCTCGACACCCGTGAGCTGGACGCCGGGTACTGGTACCGGAACCTGCGGCAGACCGTGGAGTTCGAGCGGGCCACGACCGCGCTGCTCGACCGAGGGGTCGACGTGGTGATCGAGGTCAGCCCACACCCCGTGCTCGGTGTCGCGGTCCAGGAGACCGTGGACGCGCGGGGGTCGTCGGCGAAGGTCGTGGGCACCCTGCGCCGCGACGAGGGCGGGGCCGACCGGGTGACGGCGGCGGCCGCCGAGGCGTTCGTGGTCGGTGCCCCGGTCGACTGGGCGGGTTTCGCGTCGGGCGGTCGGCGTATCGCGTTGCCGACGTACCCGTTCCAGCGGCAGAGGTTCTGGCTGGACGCCTCCGCCGGTCCGGTGAACGCGGGCCACCCGCTGTTGGGTGCGGCCGTGGAGGTGGCCGACGGGCGTGGCGTGATGCTGTCCGGCCGGATCTCGTTGCCCTGGCTGGAGGACCACCGCGTCGACGGAATGGCCTTGTTGCCCGGAGCCGCTTTCGTGGAGATGGCCTGGCGGGCGGGGGACGAGGTGGGCTGCTCCTTCGTGGACGAACTCGTCCTGGAGACGCCGCTCGTCCTGCCGTCCGGTGGTGTCCGGGTGCAGGCGGTCGTCGGTCCGGAGCGGGACGGGGCCCGGACGCTGGACCTCTACTCGCACGCCGACGGGACGTGGACGCGGCACGCCACCGGTGTGCTCGCGAAGCGGGACACCGAGCCCGGCGAGCCCGAGGCCGTGTGGCCGCCCAGCGGAGCGCAGGAGGTCGGGCTCGACGACGCCTATCCGGCGTTGGCGGACCTCGGCCTGGAGTACGGACCGGCTTTCCGCGGCCTGACCAGGATGTGGCGGCGGGGCGAGGAGGTCTTCGCCGAAGCCGTCCTCCGGGGACCGCGGTCCACCGGGTTCGGCCTGCACCCCGCTTTGCTGGACGCTGCTTTGCACGCCGCCGTCGTGGGGCAGGACTCGGCGCGGATGCCGTTCGCCTGGAACGGCGTGCGGCTGCACCGCCGTGGGGCGGACGCGCTGCGGGTCCGGATCGCGCCCGCCGGGCCGGATGCGATCTCGGTCCGGCTGTGGGACTCGACGGGTGCCGCGGTCGCTGATGTCGACTCGATCGTGCTGCGGCCGGTGCCGCGCACCGACGGCTCGGCACTGTTCGACCTGGCGTGGGAGCCCTCGACCACGACCCATGTGCCCGCCGACTGGGCGTTGCTCTCGGAGCGTCGGGTGGCACCGGTAGTCCTCCTGCCCGTCGCGCCGCGCTCGCCGGACGAGGACGTGCCCGCCGCGGTGCGGTCGCGGCTGAACGACGTGCTGCGCCACCTGAAGGAGTGGCTGGCCGATCCCGCGACGATGTCCTCCCGGCTGGTGGTGGTGACCAGGGGAGCGGTGCTGGCGGACGACCCGGACGTCGTGCAGGCCCCGGTGTGGGGGCTGGTCCGCGCCGCCCAGGCGGAGAACCCCGGCCGGTTCGGCCTGGTGGACCTGGACGACACCGCGGGGCTCGTGGACGCGGCGGCGCTCGACCTGCCCCAGGCGGCGGTGCGCGACGGCCGGGTCCACGAACCGCGCCTGCGGCGGCGTGAGCCAGCGGACGCCACCCGGCCGGACCTGGGTGACGGCACGGTGCTGATCACCGGCGGGACCGGCGGTCTGGGAGCCCACTTCGCCCGGCACGCGGCCCGGTCCGGCGCTCGGCACGTCCTGCTGCTGTCCCGGCAGGGCGACGCGGCCGAGGGAGCCGCCGCGCTGCGCGAGGACCTGACCGGACTCGGGACGCACGTGAGCGTCGAGGTGTGCGACGTGGCGGACCGGGCGGCGCTGGCCGCCGTCCTCAAGGGCATTCCGCCGGAGTTCCCGCTGACGGCCGTGGTGCACACGGCGGGCGTGCTCGACGACGGTCTGCTCGACTCCCTCACCCCCGACCGGGTCGACACCGTGCTGCGTCCCAAGGCGGACGCGGCCTGGCACCTGCACGAGTTGACCGCGGGCCTGGACCTGGCGGCGTTCGTGGTCTTCTCGTCCGCCGCGGGCACGATCGGCAACGCCGGCCAGGCCAACTACGCCGCGGCGAACGTGTTCCTCGACGCGCTGGCCCACCACCGCCGGGCGGCGGGCCTCCCCGGTCTCTCGGTCGCCTGGGGGCTCTGGGCCGAGCGGACCGGCCTGACCCGCGACCTGGCGGCCGATCCGGGCGCGGGCTGGATGACGGCGTTGAGCACGGACCAGGGCTTGCGGCTGTTCGACACCGCCCTCGCCTCCGATGAGCCGTCCTGCGTCGCCATGGGCGTGACGCGGATGCCGGCGCTCACCCCCACCCGGAGCGGCGGACCGGTGCTCGACCGGCTGCGGGACGGGATCGGGGCCCTGATGGGCTTCGAGGCCGGACAGCTCGACGTGCGGGCCCCGTTGTCGGCGCTGGGCATGGACTCCGTGACCGCCATGCGGACCCGCGGCTTGGTCGAGGCCGACTTCGGCCGCACGGTGCCGGTCACGATGCTGCTCAACGGCGCGAGCGTCGCCGACCTCGCCGACCACCTGGGCGACCAGACCCCGACCACCGCCCCGGCGCGGCCCGTGGACGCCCCCGTGGAGGACGTCGTCCACCTTCCCGCCACCCGTGACGTGATGCGGCTGCTGCGCGCCGAACAGCAGGGCACGCCCGGCGTCGCGCACCACATCGGACTCGCCGTCCGGCTGGCCACCCCCACGACACCGGACGCGCTGGCAGCCGCGCTCGGTCGGATCGCCGACCGGCACGCCGCACTGCGGACGGCCCTCGTCGCCGATCCCGAGCACGGCCACCGGATGGAGGTCCGGCGCGAGCTGCCGGGCTTCGCGCCGCGCTGGTCGGCGGTCGCCGACGACGTGGACGTGGAGGAGCGGCTCCGCGAGCTGATGGCACCGCCGTTCGACCTCGCCACGGCCCCGCTCTGGCGGTTCGAGCTGCTGGACGGCCCGTCCGGACGGCAGGCCCTCGTCTTCGGTGCCCACCACGCGGTGGCGGACGCTCCATCGTTGATGCTGGTGGCCGCGGAGCTGACCGATGGCGGTCTGCCCGCCGTGGTGTCCAACCAGGACGTCGAAGCCCTGCTGCGGGCGCAACCCGTGGACCGCGACGAGCAGTCCACACCGGACTGGAAGGCGCTGTTCACCGGGTCCCGGAGGCTGGACCTGGCGGATTCCCGCCCGGCGAAGCGGACCTACCGGGCCGCGACCCGGTTCGTGGACCTCCCGCCCGGTCTGGTGGACGAGGTCGCGACACAGGCCGGACGCTTGGGCATCACCCCGGCCGCGTGGTGGCTCGGGGCGCTCCAAGTGCTGCTGGCCCGGCCGCGCGGCCGGAACCGGTTCGCGCTCGCGGTGCCGGTGGACACCCGGATGCGGGCCGACGCCGTCGGGGCGGTCGGGTTCTTCGGCGTCCCGGTCCCGTTCCCCGCCGAGGTCGGTGCGGACGAGCGGGTCGTGGACGTGCTGCGCCGCACCGACACCAGGCTCACCGCGATGCTCGACCAGGGCACGTCCTTCGTCGACCTGATGACCACCCTGGTCGGGGAGGGCCTGCACCGGCCGGACGCCCCGCTGGTCGAGGTCTACTTCAACTACATCCGGCCGCAGGCGTCGGACGTCGGCGGCGTGGAGGTGCTGCCCGCGGGCACCGGGTACTCGGACCTGGACCTGATGGTCACGGTCACCCCCGACCTCGGCCAGGTGCGGCTGGACCACACCCTGGACGTGCTCGACGAGGCTGCCTGCGCCCGGTTCGGCGAGGACCTGCTGGCCCTGGTCGCGGCCGACCCCGAGTCGCCCGCGCTCCCCGGCCGCCGGGCGACGGTCGCCGTGGCGGCCACGTTCGCCCTGGGCAACCTGCCCGCCCTGCTCACGGCCACCCTCAGCGACACCGGCCTGTCCGTCGCCGAAGCCCCGTACCACCAGGTGCTGTCCGCCGTGCTCGACCCGGCCGGGGTGTTCGCCGGACCGTCGACGGCCGCCGGGGTGGTCCTGCTGCGCGCGGGCGACCTCGGCCGGTTCGGGCCGGTGACCGACGAGGTGCTCGCCGAACTGGGGGAGCGGTACCCGCGGGCCCTGCGGTCGCTGGCCGACCGGACGGGGATGCCCGTCGTCGTCGCCTTCCTGCCGGACCGGACGGCCGACGACCGGACCCGCCGGTGGGAGCGGGACGTCGCGGCGGCGGTGCGCGACCACCCCGGCATCGCCGTCGTGGACGTCGACCGGACCGACGACCCGTTCGAAGAGCGCAAGGACGCCTTGGCGCACATGCCGTTCCGCGCGGAGTTCGAGGCGGAGGTCGCGCTGGCCGTGACCGACGTGCTGACGGCCGTGCGGAGGCCGCCGCCGAAGGTGGTCGTGGTCGACGGCGACGAGACGCTGTGGAGCGGGATCGCGGGCGAGGTCGGGCCGGACGGCGTCGACTTCTCCGGGCCGCGCGAGCTGCTCGCCCGACGGCTGCTGGCGTGGCGGGCGGCGGGCGTGCTGCTCGTGCTGGTGTCCAAGAACGACGAGGCCACCGTGCTGGACGTGCTGCGACGGCCGGACAGCCCGCTGCGCGCCGAGCACTTCAGCGTCCTGTCGACCGGGTGGGACCCGAAGTCCGGCCGGATCGAGAAGGCCGCCGAACGGCTGCGGCTCGGGCTGGACTCCTTCCTGTTCCTGGACGACAACCCGGTCGAGATCGCCGCCGTGCGGGCCGCGCTGCCCGAGGTGCTGTGCCTGACGTGCCCGCCGGTCGACCGGCTGGAGGCGTTCGTGCGGCGGCTGTGGCCGGTGGTCCCCCGTCCCGCGACCGCGGAGGACGCGGCCCGCGCGGAGTTCTACCGCCAGGACGTGGCCCGCGCCGAGGTGCGCGAGCGGACGACGTTCGCCGAGTTCCTCGACCGGCTCCAGCTGGAACTCGACATCCGCCCGCTCGTGGAGGAGACGGTCGAGCGGTCGGTGCAGCTGAGCCGCCGGACGAACCAGTTCACCCTCCGGCCGGGCGGTTTGGACGAGGCCGCTCTCGTGCGGTGGCAGCGCGACGGCGAGGTGTGGACCGTCGTGGCGCGCGACCGGTTCGGCGACTACGGGCAGATCGGGCTGCTGGTGCTGCGCCAGGACCGCGGCGCGCTCGACGTGGTCGCGTGGATGTTGAGCTGCCGCGTCCTCGGCCGAGGCGCGGAGGAACGGCTGCTCGGGTGGCTGGCCGACCGCGCCGAGGCGCTCGGGTGCGCCGCCGTCCGGCTGACCGCCGAGCACGGCCCGCGCAACGCGCCCGCCCGGCGGCTGGTGACCGCGCTCGGCGGCGGACCGCGGTTGGACGCGGTCGTCGCCCCGACCCGGCTCCGGGACTTCCGGTCCTGGGACCTCGAATCGCACGGTGTGGAGGTGTCCGATGGGTGAACCCGGTGGTGACGCGCGGAACCGCGAGGTCGACCGCACGCGGGAGGCCGAACTGTTCGAGAGCGGCGGGAACCGGGCGGCACGGGCGGCCGACCTGCTCGCCGGTCTCCGCCGGGCCGAGCCGGTGGCGACCGCGGTCCGCACCGGCGCGCCGTGGACGGTGGAGTCGTTGGCGCGGGCCATCGTCGAGACGGCGGCCACGCGGCTGCCGGGCGTGCCGCTCGACGCCGAGACCGACCTGTTCGACGCGGGCGCGTCCTCGGTGCACGCCGTGGAACTCGTCGCGGCGCTCGACCGCGACCTCGACGTCCGGCTCGACCTGGACGACGTCTTCGCCGACGCCCGGCCCCGCAGGCTCGCGGAGAAGTGGCTCGGCGTGCCCGTCGCCGAACTGGTGCCCGCGGGCCGTGGACCGGTGGTCCCGACCGACGGGCGGGAGGACCTGGACCTGATCGCGGCCGACCTGGCGCTCGCCGACACCCTGCCGTGGTGCGACCCGCCGGACCCGGTCGCGCCGAGTCGGATCCTGCTGACCGGGGCCACCGGCTTCCTCGGCGGCCACCTGCTGCTGGACCTGCTGCGGCACAGCGACGCGCACGTCGTGTGCCTGGTGCGCGCGACCGACGACACCGCGGCCGTGCAACGCCTCGGCGACGCGCTCAAGGGGTTCGACCTGCCGTGGTCGGCCGAGATCCGCCGCCGCACGACCGTGCTGGCGGGCGACCTGCGGCAGCCGCGGCTGGGCCTGTCCGCCGAGGTGTGGACCCGGCTCACGCTCGACCTCGACTCGGTCGTCAGCGTGGGCGCGGCCGTGGACTTCCTGCGCGGCTACCCGTCGTTGCGGCAGTCCAACGTGCTCGGCGTGCTGACCCTCGCCGAACTGGCGATGACCGGGCGGTCCAAGCCGCTGCACCACGTGTCGTCCATCGCGGTGTTCAACGAGATCGGCATCGCGTCGATGGGCGAGGACGACCCGCTGGCCAACGTGACCCGGCTCGTGGCCGGGTACGACAAGGCGAAGTGGGCGGGCGAGGTGCTGCTGCGGCGGGCCCGTGAACGCGGTCTCACCGCGACCGTGCTGCGCCCCGGCGGCATCGCCGGGCACACCAAGACCGGCGCCTACAACGCGCACGACCTGAGCTGCGGCTTCGCGTCGGCGTTCTCCCGCTACCGCAGGGTGCCCGCGTTCCGCTACTTCAACGTCGCCCCGGTCGACTGGGTGAGCCGGATCGCCGCGGCGATCGTGTGCGAGCCGGACGGGTGGGGCCAGAACTACAACCTCGCCGGACGGCCGAACACGCTGCCGGAGATGGTCCGCGACCTGGAGCTGGGCGGGATGAACGTCCAGGTGATGGCGTGGGAGGACTGGCACGAGGACTTCCTGGCCCGCTCGGCCGCCGATCCCGTGCCGGAGCTGGACTTCCTGGTCCGGGTGATGGGCAGTCCCACGGCGTTGAAGTTGTGCGAGGCCAACCTGACCGGCCCGGCCGCGACCGGGGAGCGCACCGAGGCGTTCGCCGCCCGGCACGACCTGCCCGCGCCGGTCCGCTACGGCGCGGTGCAGAGCCTGAAGAACTACGAGCGGATGGTCCGCGACGGGCTGATCACGTTGCCCGGCCGGGACGATCCGCCGCACCTGTGGTTCCCGGAGGTCATGAAGGGCAGGCTCGGGCCCGTGTCAGGGGACGCCGAGAGCGCCTGCACGCTGCGGATGACGCTGTCGATCGCGAGCATGTACCAGTTGGCGCGCAAGGGGAAGCACCACCTGGACGTCCGCGACGGCTCGCTGAAGTGCGCCGAGGTGCACGACCGGCCGTTGGCCGTCGAGCACGGCGAGGTGTGGATCCGGCCGGACGAGGGCGTGCCCCGGCGGCACGGGTCGGACCACCCGCTGCTGCGGTACCGGCTGCGGCTGCGCGACGCCGACGGCGGCGTGTGGTGGCTGGAGGGGTGGAAGACCGCCCGCGCCCGCCGCGACCTGTGGAAGCAGTCCCGGACGCTGGCCGTCGAGATCGGCCGCGAGAACGAGGCCGCGAGCTTCACGGGCGTGGTCAAGGTGCCGTCGAAGCGCTACCTGCGCGACCAGTTCGACGGGCTCCAGGTCAACCCTGACCTGTCCGTGCAGGAGCAGCGGACCGCGAAGCTCGCGTGGCTGGCGTGGTTCGTGCCGGAGATGGGCAAGGGCCTGCTGGAACCGGGTTTCCGGGTCGTGGCCGACCTGCTGGACCTGCGCCGCGACGCCCTCGACCGGCAGTCGGACGACGACCGCGCCGAGGACCGCAAGACGATCAAGAAGAGGGTGAGGTCCCGATGACGTCCCGCACGCTCGCGGCCAGGATGGCGGCGGCCCGGTTCGAGGGAGCCGTCGTCGAGCCGGTCCCGTTCACCGCCTCCGACGGCACCCGGCTGGGGCTGTGCCGGGTGTCGCGCGGCACCGGCGGCCCGGCCGTGCTGCTGATCCACGGCCACACCGTGTCCAGCGAGATGTTCGCGCTGCCCGAGATCCGCAACCTCGTCGACGTGCTGCTCGACGCGGGCTACGAGCCGTGGCTGCTGGACTGGCGGGGGAGCTGCCGCCTGCCCTACAACGAGGGCCGCACGCGCTACTCCTACGACGACGTCTCGCTCTACGACATCCCGGACGCCGTGTCCCTGATCCGCGAGCGGATCGGCGACCGCGACCTGTTCGCGGTCGCCCACTGCGTCGGGGCGATGGCGCTGTCGATGAGCATGGCGGCGGGGCTCGTGCCGGGGCTGGCGGGCGTCGTGGCGCACGGCGTGTTCCTCACGCCCAAGCTGTCCTGGGGCACGCGCCTGCGGATGCACCTCGGCGGCGAGCTGCTGCGCTCGCGGTTCGCCCACGTCCCGGTGGACATCAAGAAGGTCGGCCTGCGGTCGAAGTACCTGCCGGTGTTCGCGCTGGCGTCGTTGGGCGCGGACTGCCCGGACCCGACCTGCCAGGTGCTGCACAACTCCGCGTGGGGCACGGGCGCGTCGCTGTTCGAGCACGACCACCTCGACCAGCGCACCCACGACCGGCTCGCCGAGCTGTTCGGCTCCGTGCCGACCTGGGTCCTGCCGCACATGCGGCGCAACGAGCTGGCGCACGCGGTGGTGCGGTGGAACACCCGCGACCACCGCTACGCCCGGCTGCCGGAGAACGCGCTGGACCACGCCGACCGGATCGACTGCCCGGTGCTGCTGACGGCGGGCAGCGAGAACGGGATCTGGCTCGACTCCAACCGGCTGTGCCACGAGGTGCTGGCCGGCAGACAGCCCCAGCTGGACGTCACCTACGCCGAGATCCCCGGCTACGGGCACATGGACGCGTTCCTCGGGCGCGGCGCGGCCCTGGACGTCTTCGGCGGGATCGTCGACTTCCTCGACGACCACCGGTGACCGACCAGCCCCGCGCAGCGGGCACCCACCAGACCGGCGAGGAAGTGCGATGACCCACCTGAACTCGCGGCCCGTGACACGGCTGCGCACCATCGAGCGCGTGGACTCCGTGCGGATCGCGGAGTCGGCGCTCGCGTCGAACGGCGTCGTCGGGCTGCCGGAGTTCCGGCGCTGGTTCGAGGGCCGCAAGCGCCGGGAGTCGTTCCACGTCCAGCGGATCGCGTTCGACGAGATGCGGCTGTGGTCCACCGCGCCCGGCAGCGGCAACCTGGTCCACGACTCCGGCAAGTTCTTCAGCGTCGAGGGCCTGGCGGTGTCGGTCTCCGAGGGCCCGGTCAAGCAGTGGACGCAACCGGTGCTGAACCAGCCGGAGGTCGGCATCCTCGGCATCCTGGTCAAGGAGTTCGACGGCGTCCTGCACTGCCTGATGCAGGCCAAGGCCGAGCCCGGCAACACCTTCGTCGTCCAGCTCTCGCCCACGGTCCAGGCGACCCGCAGCAACTACACCGGCGTGCACCGCGGCAAACCGGTGCCGTACCTTGACTACTTCCGCGACACGGCGAAGCACCGCGTGCTCGCCGACGTGCTCCAGTCCGAGCAGGGCTCGTGGTTCTACCGCAAGCGCAACCGGAACATGGTCGTGGAGACGACCGAGGACGTCGAGGTGCTCGACGGGTTCTGCTGGGTCACCATCGGCCAGCTGCACAGCCTGCTGGCGGAGCACGATCTGGTGAACATGGACGCCCGCACGGTGCTGTCGTGCCTGCCGTTCTCGTCGGCGGGCATCGCCTCGATCTTCACCTTCGGCGTCGACGACTTCCAGACGTCGGTGATCCGGTCGTTCAGCGAGGACTTCGGCAGCCTGCACGGCTCGGGCGACGTCCTGAGCTGGATCACCGGCTCCAAGACCGAGAACGCCGTCACGACGACGCTGATCCCG
Source organism: Umezawaea sp. NPDC059074 (assembly GCF_042738955.1). Taxonomy (NCBI): domain Bacteria; kingdom Bacillati; phylum Actinomycetota; class Actinomycetes; order Pseudonocardiales; family Pseudonocardiaceae; genus Umezawaea; species Umezawaea sp. NPDC059074. The sequence goes on along the minus strand of NZ_JBHYHC010000087.1, from coordinate 21,296 downwards.
TTGCGGGAGGCGGAGTCGTGGCACCGGACGAGCGACGCCATCGGCCACGAGTCGGGGCTGTTCTTCGAGATCATCGCGGTGGACGTCCGCGCGGGCAACCGCGAGGTCGGCGGCTGGACCCAGCCGATGATCGCGCCGAGCGGGACCGGCCTGATCGCCTTCCTGGTCAAGCGGGTCGCCGGGGTGCTGCACGTGCTGGTCAACGCCAGGGTCGAACCGGGCTACCTGGACGTGATCGAGCTGGCACCGACCGTCCAGTGCGACCCGGAGAACTACCGGCACCACCTCGCCGACGCGCGCCCGCCGTTCCTCGACGACGTGCAGGACGCGCCCGCGTCGGCGGTGCGGTTCGACACGATCCTGTCCGAGGAGGGCGGCCGGTTCTTCCAGGCGCAGAACCGGTACGTCGTGGTGGAGGTCGACGCCGACGACCACGTGACCGTGCCGTCGGACTACCGCTGGCTCACCGTGCACCAGCTGACCGCGCTGATCCGGCACAGCCACTACGTCAACGTGCAGGCGCGCAGCCTGGTCGCCTGCCTGCACAGCCTGTCCTGCGGCCGTCCCGGGAGCGTCGGGTGACCGGGCCGGTGCGGCTGGGCGTGCTGGGCTGCGCGGACATCGCCGTGCGCCGGGCGCTGCCCGCCGTGGTGGCCGGTTCCGCGCTGCGCGCGGTCGTGGTCGGCAGCCGGTCGTCCGCTTCCGCACAGGCCGTGGGCCTGCGCTTCGGCGCCGACGCCGTGACGGGCTACCAGGCGGTGCTCGACCGCGACGACGTGGAGGCGGTGTACGTCCCGCTGCCGTCCGGCCTGCACGCCGAGTGGGTCGAACGCGCGCTGCTGGCCGGGAAGCACGTGCTGGCCGAGAAACCGCTGACCACCGACCTCGTCTCCACCGCGAAGCTGGTCGCGCTCGCCCGGTCGTCGGGCCTGGTGCTGTGGGAGAACTTCGCGTTCCTGCACCACGGTCAGCACGCCGAGGTCGCGGCCACGATCGCCAGGGGCGAGATCGGCGACCTGCGCGGGATCTCCGCCACGTTCACCATCCCGCCCCGCCCGCCGGGGGACATCCGGCTGGACCCGGCGCTCGGCGGCGGCGCTCTGCTGGACGTCGGGGCGTACCCCGTGCGGGTGGCGCAGTTCCTACTCGGCCCGGACCTGAGGGTGGCGGGATCGGTGCTGCGCGAAGGGAACGGGGTCGATCTCGGCGGGAGCGCGCTGCTGCACCGGCCCGACGGCGTGACCGCGCGGCTGGCGTTCGGGCTCGACGACACCTACGCGTGCGAGTACGAGGTGTTCGGCTCGACCGGGCGGCTGCTGGTGCGGCGGGCGTTCACCGCGCCCGCCGACCACCGGCCCGTGCTGCGGATCGAGAACGCGGACGGGACGCAGGACCGGGTGCTGCCCGCCGACGACCAGTGGGCGAACGTCCTGGCCGCGTTCGCGGCGGCCGTGCGCGGCGACCCCGCGGCCGACCACGGCGAAGCGCTGCTGCGCCAAGCGGAACTGCTCGACCTCGTCCGCGCGGGCGCCGTGCGGACCACCGGGAGGAAATCGTGATCAACGTCTTTCAGCCGAGCCTCGGCAAGCAGGAGCTGGACGCGCTGGCCGAGGTGTTCGAGAGCAACTGGCTGGGGCACGGGCCGAGGTCCGGGGCCTTCGAGGCCGAGTTCGCCGAGCACATCGGGGTGCCCGCGGAGCACGTGGTGTTCATCAACTCCGCGACGGCGGGCCTGTTCCTCGCCTCGGAGCTGCTGGACCTCGGGCCCGACGACGACGTGGTGCTGCCGTCGATGAGCTTCCTGTCCGCCGCCAACGCCATCGCGGCCTTCGGGGCGCGTCCGGTCTTCTGCGACGTGGACCCCCGGACGCTGAACCCGACCGTCGCCGACATCGAGCGCGCGCTCACGCCGCGGACGAAGGCGGTGAACGTCCTGCACTACGGCGGTTACCCCGGCGACGTGGTGGCCATCGCCGAGTTCTGCCGGGAGCGCGGCATCCCGCTGATCGAGGACTCCGCGTGCGCCGTGGCGTCCACAGTGGATGGCCGCGCGGTCGGGACGTTCGGCGACATCGCGATGTGGAGCTTCGACGCGATGAAGATCCTGGTCACCGGCGACGGCGGGATGCTCTACGTCCGCGACCCCGAGCTGGCGGCCCGTGCGCGCGGGCTGGCCTACCACGGGTTGCGGCAGGCCAACGGGTTCACCGCGGCGAAGGTGAGCGCCCGGTGGTGGGAGCTGAACCTGGAGGAGTTCGGCCGCCGGATCGTCGGCAACGACATCACCGCCACCCTGGGCTCGGTGCAGCTCCGCAGGCTGCCCGAGTTCGTCGCCCGGCGGGCCGAGGTCGCGCGCCGGTACGACGAGGGCCTCGCCGACGTTCCCGGCGTGCGGCTGCCGCCGTCGCTGCCCGAGGGGCACCGCACGTCGCACTACTTCTACTGGATCCAGCTCCCCGCCGAGATCCGCGACCAGGTCGCGGCGGCGCTGCTGGAGCGCGGCGTCTACACGACGCTGCGGTACCCGCCGCTGCACCGCGTCCCCAAGTACCGGGTGCGGCAGGAGCTGCCCGCCTCCGACCTGGCCGCGGCCACGACGCTGCTCCTACCGCTGCACCAGGGGCTGGAGGACGACGAGGTCGACCTGGTGATCAACGCCGTGCGCGACGTGGTCGCGGCAGCGCAGTGACGCGGCACCCCATCCCCGTGGCGAGAGGCAGGCGTTGATGGCCGACAAGCGACAGATCCTGGACCTGGTGGCCGAGTACCACCACGACCGCGAGGCGAAGCCGTTCACCCCCGGCGTGACACCGCTGCTGGCGTCCGGGGCGGTGCTCGACGAGACCGACCGGGTCGCGCTGGTGGAGGCCGCGCTGGACCTGCGCATCGCCGCGGGCGTCAGCTCCCGCCGGTTCGAGCGCGAGTTCGGCGCCTACTTCGGGCTGCGCAAGGCGCACCTGACCAACTCCGGGTCGTCGGCGAACCTCCTCGCGCTCAGCGCGCTGACCTCGCCGCAGCTGGAGGAGCACCGGCTGCGGCCCGGCGACGAGGTGATCACCGTGGCCGCGGGTTTCCCCACGACGGTGAACCCCATCGTGCAGAACGGGTTCGTGCCGGTGTTCGTGGACATCGAGCTGGGCACGTACAACGCGACGCCGGACCGGGTCGCCGCCGCGATCGGGCCGCGCACCAAGGCGATCATGATGGCGCACTCGCTCGGGAACCCGTTCGCCGCCAGGGAGGTCGCGGACCTCGCCGAGCAGCACGGCCTGTTCCTGATCGAGGACACCTGCGACGCCGTGGGCTCGCGCTACGACGGCGACCTCGTCGGCACGTTCGGCGACCTGGCCACGGTGAGCTTCTACCCCGCGCACCACATCACCATGGGCGAGGGCGGCTGCGTGCTGACCGACAACCTGGCGCTGGCGCGGCTGGTGGAGTCGATGCGCGACTGGGGCCGGGACTGCTGGTGCGAGCCGGGTGAGGACAACCGGTGCTTCAAGCGGTTCGACCACCAGCTCGGCACGCTGCCCGCGGGCTACGACCACAAGTACATCTTCTCGCACGTCGGCTACAACCTGAAGTCGACGGACCTCCAGGCGGCGCTGGGGTTGACGCAGCTCGCGCGGATCGAGGAGTTCGGCGTGGCGCGCAAGCGGAACTGGAAGCTGCTGCGCGACGGGCTCGACGGCCTGCCCGGCCTGCTGCTGCCCGAGGCGACACTCGGATCGGACCCGAGCTGGTTCGGGTTCGTCCTCACGGTCCTGCCGTCCGCCGGGTACACCCGCCAGGAACTGGTGGCGTTCCTGGAGGGCCGCCGGATCGCCACCCGCCGGTTCTTCGGCGGCAACCTCACCCGCCACCCGGCGTACCAGGACGTGGAGTACCGGGTCGTGGGCGACCTGGCCAACAGCGACGTCGTCACCGACGACACGTTCTGGATCGGCGTCTACCCCGGCCTGACCGAGGAGATGATCGGCTACATGATCGAGTCGATCGTCGAGTTCACCGCGGCGAGGCGCTAGTGGAGGCCGTGGAGACGGCGGTGCCCGGCGCGTTCGTGATCACCCCGTGCCACCTGTCGGACGCGCGCGGGTCGTTCTACGAGTCGTTCCGGGTGGAGGAGCTGGAGGCCGTCGTCGGGGCGGAGTTCCGGCCGCTCCAGGTGAACTACTCGGTGTCGGCCCGCAACACGCTCCGGGGCCTGCACGGGGTTGCGGACTCGCACCCGCAGGCCAAGTACGTCACCTGCGTTCGGGGCGCGTTGCGGGACGTGGTGGTCGACCTGCGCGTCGGCTCGCCGACGTTCGGGGTCTTCGCCAGCACCGAACTCGACGCGGCCTCGGGCCGGTCCGTCTACGTGCCGCCGGGTGTCCTGCACGGGTTCCTGGCTCTGACGGACGACGCGTGCGTCAGCTACGTCCTGTCGTCCGCCCACGTGCCGGGGACGCAGGTCGACGTGAACCCGCTGGACGCGAGCCTGGACCTGCCGTGGGGCTTCACCGAGCCACCGCTGCTGTCGGTGAAGGACGCCGCCGCCCCGGACGTGGCCACCGCGCTGGCCCGCGGACTGCTCGGCCGGTGGAAGGGGTGATGTGGAACGATCGCCGACCGTGACCATCCGGGTGCTGATCGCCGACGACCAGGAGATGGTGCGCCGCGGCCTGCGCCGGATCCTGGACAGCCAGTCCGACATCGAGGTCGTCGCCGAGGCCGCGGACGGCGTCACCGCGCTGGAGCGGGCCGAACGGCTGCTGCCGGACGTGGCGCTGCTCGACGTCCGGATGCCGGGGCTGGACGGGCTGGAGGTCACCCGCAGGCTGGCGTCGACGCCGGTGAGGGTGGTCGTCGTGACCACGTTCGACCTGGACGAGTACGTGTACCCGGCGCTGCGGTACGGGGCTTCCGGGTTCCTGCTCAAGAAGTCCGGGCCGGTGCTGCTGGTCGAGGCGGTGCGGGCGGCGGTCAACGGCGACAGCCTGATCAGTCCGTCGATCACCGTGCGGCTGCTGCGCCAGGTCGTGGACGCGAAGCCGGAACCGCGGCCACCGGTGGAGCCGTTGACCGACCGGGAGATCGAGGTCGCGGGCAAGGTCGCCGAGGGGCGGACGAACGCCGACATCGGGGCGGAGCTGTTCATCGGCGCGGGCACGGTGAAGACGCACGTCGCCGCCATCCAGCGCAAGCTCGGCGTGCGCAACCGGGTCGGGATCGCCGTGTGGGCGCACGAGATGGGCTATTCGACCGGGAAGTGGTCCTGAGTGGACGGTCGTGACGCGCTGCGCCTGCTGCCCGCGGTCTTCCTGCTCCCGCCGGTGATCGTCGCGCCGTCCGGGGCGCTCGCCGTCGCGCTGTGCGCCACGGCGGTCGTGCTGGTGGGGACGTGGCGCTGGCCGGTGCGCCGGATCGGGCTCGGCACGGCCGTGGTCGCCGCGGCCGTGCTCTCGCTCGTGGTGGACGCCCTGTACACCGGCACGCCGTCGATGGCGCTGCTGTGGATGCCGTTCGAGCTGGCCGGGCTGCTGGTGGTGCTCGGCCGCGCGGTGCGGTCGGTCCGCTCGCGGCGGGTCGTGCCCGTGACGGCGCTGGTGGTCGTCGCCGTGCTGGCGCTGCCGCTGCGGTTCAGCCTGCACCTGACCCCGCCCCGGTGGGACACGGCGGTCCTCGGGCTGGTGGCGGTCCCGTTCCCGATCGCCGTGGCCATCGGGATCGGCGTCTACCTGCGAGGGCTGGACACCCGGCGGGTGGAGGCGGTGGCCGACGCGCGGGTGCGGCAACGGCTGGAACTGGCCGCGCTGCTGCACGACTCCGTCGCGCACGAGGTGACCGGGATCGTCGTGGAGGCGCAGGCGGCGCGGTTCGTCCCGCACGACGAGGCCGAGGCACGGGAGGCGTTCGCGCGGGTGGAGGAGGCGGCCCTGCGCGCGTTGGACTCCATGGACCGCGCGGTCACGGCTCTGCGCGCCGACGACCTGCCCGCGTTGGGGCTCGCCGACCTGCCCGCGCTGGTGGAGCGGTCCGGGGTGCGCGGTGAGCTGGCGGACGTCGTGCTGGGCCGGGACGCGGACGAGGCCGCCTACGCGGTGGTGCTGGAGGCGCTGACGAACGTCCGCAGGCACGCGCCCCGCGCCGGGGAGGTGGTGGTCGCGGTCGTCGGCGGGCCGTTCGTCGAGGTGTCCGTCGTCGACAACGGGCCGAGCACCGGCGGCACCCGTGCGAGCGGCGGCAGCGGCCTGGCCGCGCTGCGGGACCGCGTGGAGGCGGCGGGCGGCAGGCTGGAGGCCGGACCGCGCGGCGAGGGGTGGCGGGTGGCGGCGGTGTTCCCCGCGCGCTGATCTCTGCCGAACGGGAGAGGTCCGATCGGCGGCGGTGCCCGACCCTGGGGACATGCTTGAACTGCTCGACGTCACCAAGGTCTACCAGGGCGGCAACCGCGCCGTCGACGCCATCACGCTGCACCTGCGGCCGGGCCTGATCGGCCTGCTCGGCCCGAACGGGGCGGGCAAGTCGTCGCTGATGCGCGTCGCCGCCACCGTCACCCGCCCCACCTCGGGGCAGGTCCGGTTCGAGGGCGTGGACGTGGTGTCCCACCCCGACGCGCTGCGCCGGGTCCTCGGCTACCTGCCGCAGGACTTCGGCGTCTACCCGAACCTGACCGCCCGCGAGTTCCTGCTCTACCTCGCCGCCGCCAAGGGCCTCTCGACCCGCACCGCCAAGGCCCGCGTGGACGAGCTGCTGGGACTGGTGAACCTCGCCGGGGCGCTGAAACGGCCGCTGGGCAAGTACTCCGGCGGCATGCTGCGCCGGGTCGGCATCGCCCAGGCCCTGCTCGGCGACCCCAGGGTGATCATCGTGGACGAGCCGACCGCGGGCCTCGACCCGGAGGAACGGGTGCGGCTGCGCAACCTGCTCAGCGACCTGTCCGTGGACCGTGTCGTGCTGCTGTCCACGCACATCGTCTCCGACGTCGACTCGGTGGCCGCGGACATCGCCGTGGTCGCGCGCGGCAGGCTCCTGCGCCGCGGCGCGCCGGAAGACCTGCTGCGGGACGTGGACGGCCACGTCTGGGAGGTCACCGTGCCGTCGGCCGAGGTCGAGGCGATGCGGACCGGGCACGCCGTGAGCCGGATGATCCGCACCACCACCGGCGTCCGGCTGCGCCTGCTGTCGCCGATCCGGCCGTCCGCCGACGCCGTGCCGGTGCCGCCGGACCTGGAGGACGCCTACCTGGGCATCATCAACGGCCAAGCGGTGCCGCGATGACGGCACTGGCGCTCGGCGACTTCCGCGACCGCGTCCGCAGGCCCGTCTACGCCGTGACGCTGCTGGCCGCCGTGCTGCTGGGCTACCTCGCGGTGCCTGCGGCCGACGCGCAGTGGACGGTCGTGCAGCTCGGCTCGTACCGGGGGCTCTACAACAGCGCGTACGTGGGCACGGTGACCGCGTTGGCGAGCGCGGTGTGGCTGATGCTCGGCGGGTTCGCCGTGGTGCGCAACACCATCGCCCGCGACGAGCGCACGGGCGTGGGGGAGCTGCTCGCGGCCACCCCGCTGCGGGCCCCGGCGTACCTGGCGTCGAAGCTGCTCAGCAACGTGCTGGTGCTGACGTCGATGCTGGGCGTCCTGGCCGTCACCGCCTTTGTGCTCCAGTTCGCCCGCGGCGAGTCCACGTCGGTCGACGTGGGCGCGCTTCTGCTGCCGTACGCCGTGATCGCGTTCCCGGCCGTGGTGCTGACGGCGGCCGCCGCGCTGTTCTGGGAGCTGACGCCGGTGCTGCGGACGGGCGCGGGCAACGTGATCTGGTTCTTCTGCTGGATGGTGCTCGCGATCGGCGGCCAGAGCCCCGGCGCGCCGTTCGGCGGACTGGGCGTGAGCGCCGTGGTGGAGTCGCTGGGCGCGGCCATGGTGGCCCACGGTCTGGACATCACCGGCGCAGAGTTCAGCCTGGGCCTGACCGCAGTGGACGTCCCGCTCAAGCCGTTCGAGTGGACCGGGTTCACCCCCGACGGTGCTTTCCTGGTCAGCCGCCTGGTGGTCATGGGTTTCGCGGTGGCGTTCGCGCTGGCCCCGGTGCTGTGGTTCACCCGCTTCGACCCCTCGCGATCGGCGGGCCCCGCGACGCCCGTCGTCGACGCCGTTCCCACCCCGGCGACGTTCGGCGCTCCGCGCACCGTCGTGCGCCGGGGGAGCGCGCTGACGGCGTTCCCGCGCCTGCTGTCCGGCGAACTGCGGGTGCTGCTCCAGGGCGTGTCCCGCTGGTGGTGGGCGGGCGCGGGTGTGATCACCGCGGTCACCCTCGTCGTCCCGGCGGAGGCCGTGAGCGTGGTGCTGCTGCCCGCCGCGTGGATCTGGCCGGTGCTGCTGTGGTCGCGCCTGGGCACCCAGCGCCACGAGTTCGACGTGCAGTCCCTCCTCGGCCCCTACCCGGCGCTGCGGCCGCGGGTGCTCGCGGAGTGGCTGGCGGGTGTGGTGCTCACCGCCGGTGTGGGTGCCGCGGCCGCCGTGCGCCTGGTCGACGACCCGGTGGGCTTGGCGGCGTGGGCGGCGGCGGTCCTGTTCATCCCGTCGCTGGCGTACTTCCTGGGGTCGCTGAGCCGCTCGCACCGCTTGTTCCAGGCGTTGTACGTCCCGCTCTGGTACAGCGCGGTCAGCGGGCTGCCCACGACCGACTACATGGGAGTCCAGCACGGCGGCGGCCTGCCCGCGCCCGTGGTGGCGCTCGCGGGTGTCGTGATGGCGGGCGCGGTGCTGGTGTTCTCCGGTCGACGCGTGAGCTGAAAATCGGTTGTCCGAGTGCTCGCGAGGTGGCCATCCTGTCGGGCATGGGTCAGTGAGTTGGTGGAGCACAGGCGGATTACCGCCGTGCTGTCCGAAGTCCGCGCTCGACGCGGAATCACTTCACGGTTGGCGCGCAGTCGCCCGCCGCACACCACTGACCCCCGGAGGACTTCTGTCCTCCGCGAGCCTCGGAGCCGACCGAAGCCATGCACGACCGCAAAGCCCTCTGGGTGGTGCGGGAGCTGGGCCTCCCGACCATCGTCACGACCTGCACGTCGTGCCGCTCCACCCACCACCACCCCACCGGCAAGTTCCGCGTCAACGCCAGCGGCAAACTCCTCGACGTGTGGCTGCTCATCGGCTGCGACCGCTGCGGCCGAACGTCGAAGATCCCCCTCCACGAACGCGTCCACGTGCAGTCGCTCAACCACGAACGCCTGCTCAGGTACGAGCACAACGACCCGACCCTGGTGCGCGACCTGACCATGGACACGGCCCTGGCGGGCAGAACCGGCTACCGGCTGGACTGGACCGGCACCTGGGCGTTGGACACCGACCTGCCGTTCCACGACCTCGACGACCCCACGTCGTTGCAGGTCTACGTCCGATTCGAACTACCGGCCCCCATCCGCCTGGGAAAACTGCTGACCGCGGGCTTCGGCCTGAGCAGATCCGCCGCAAGCCACCTGGTGACCACCAACCGCCTCCACCTCCCGACCACCCTGGACACGAGGGTCCGCGAAGACCTCACCTTCCTCGTCACGCCTTGACGTGAACTCGTGCCCTTTCGAACGCTGCCACCAGGTTCGAAAGGGCACGAACCACTCAGGGGGCTTTTGGACTCCGATCGGTCCTCCCCATGATCTGCCCCGGCCAGGCCCGCGACCGGCTTGACGGTCGTCTCCACGCGCTCGTCGGCAAGGGGGAGTAGGAGTGTTCCAACCCGAGGGGCACCGTGAGCGGGTGCCACCTGAACTGAGGGACGGCCCGTCGAACTCCACCCCGTGCAACCTGGCGATCCTGCTGCTGTCCTGCGACATCCTGAGGCACGACGCGGTGGTGCTCATCGGCCGGTTCGTGTCCGAGAGTTCGATGGCCTACCTCCGGTCTCCCGGTCGAGGGTTGAGCTTCCGCGAGCAGAAGCTGTTCGGAGACGTGTTCACGCGCCACTGTCGACGCACCTTCGAAGCCTGGGAGAGGTTCAGGCTCGCCTTGGCGATGGACGCCCCCATCCCGGTGAAGAAGCAGGAGGTGAGCGAGGCTCGGGAGGCGTTGTCCTTCGAGTTGACCGAATCGATCGCCGCGTTCGCCGAGCTGCCTGCGAGCGTCATGCGACCTGGTTGTGCGATCGAGTGATGGTAGGGGTCCGTCGGTGAGTGCTGTGGTGTCGCGTCGGGTTGTGCTGGGGGGAATGGTCGGGCTGGCCGTTGTCGGGTGTGATGGTCCTCCGGGGGTTGCGGTGGAGCATCAGGTCGGGGTGGTGACGCCGCCGCCTGGTGTGGGGGAGTTCGTGGCGTTTGACGTGACCGCTGTGGGGCGGGCTGGGTTGGGTGAGGTGTTCGCGCGGGTGGGGGCTGTGCGTGGGGCTGAGGTTGGTGTGGGGGTTGGGGCCTCGTTGTTCGATGGGCGGTTTGGGTTGGGGGAGGTGAAGCCGCGCGGGTTGGTGGGGATGGGGGCGTTTCCGAATGACGTGTTGGAGCCGGCCTGGTGTCATGGTGATCTGAGCGTGCAGGTGTGTGGGGAGTCGGCTGCGCAGGTTGCGGCTGTGGTGGATCAGGTGGCGGCGGTGCCAGGGCTGGTGGTGCGGTGGCGGATGCCGGGGTTTCGGGTGGACAACGGGGTCGACTCGGTGGGGAAGCCCAGTGCTACCAACCTGTTCGGGTTCAAGGAAGGGGTGGGGAATCCCGACGTGCCTGATGTGTGGGTGGGGGAAGGGGAACCTCGGTGGGCGGTGGGGGGTACGTACCAGGTCGTGCGGTTGATCCGGATGGCTATGCCCTTGTGGAACGCGGATCCCGTGCCGCGGCAGGAGGCGGTGTTCGGGCGGGCGAAGGTGGGCAACACGGCGTTCGGGCGTGGGGGTGAAGGGGAGGAGCCGGATTTCGGGGGTGATCCGGATGGGCTGGTGACGCCGTTGGACGCGCACATCCGTCGGGCGAACCCGCGCACGCCGGAGAGCCTGGCCCACCGGATCCTGCGGCGGGGCTACTCGTACCGGCGGGACGGGGACGAGGGGATGGTGTTCGTGTGCTACCAGAAGGATCTGGAACGGGGGTTCGTCGCCACGCATCGGCGGTTGGACGGGGAGGCGTTGCAGAAGTACGTGCTGCCGTTCGGTGGTGGCTACTTCTTCACCTTGCCCGGTGGGAAACTCGGCGAGAGCCTGCTGGCGGCGTGATCACGGGGTAGCCGGGTGGAGAGCAGTGCGGCCGCGCCGATGACGACGATCCCGGCCAGGGACGCGGGGACCAGGCCGTCGACGAACACGCCGGGGCGGTAGTCGCCGTAGGACGCGAAGAGCGAGACCAGGACCGCGACCCCCACGGCCACGCCCAGTTCCCGTGCGACGCCGATGACGCCCGAGGCGATGCCCTCCGCCGAGGTGGTCAACGCCAGCGAGCTGACCGCCGGGTAGGTCAGGCCCAATCCCGTGCCGCACACCAGGAACGCCGCGGCCAGCACCGGGTACGGGCCGGAGGTCGCGAACACCACGGTCATCGCCGCCAGCGACAGCGCGATGAGGGCGTGGCCGACGACCATCAAGCGCCGCAACCCGAACCGCGCGGTGAGGACACCCGCGAACGGTGCCACGAACAGCGGCGGGACCGTGCAGGGGACCGTGTGCAGGCCCGCCTCCCACGCGCTGAGGCCCTTCTCCACCTGGAAGTACTGCGTGATCAGGAAAACGCAGCCGTAGAGGCCCGTGTTCGACAGCAGGGCCACGCCGTTGACGATCCGGAAGACCGGCGCGCGGAACAGGCTCGGCGGCAGCAGCGGGTGCGGGGCGCGGCGCTGCCAGGCGGCGAACGCGAGCAGCAGGGACCCGCCGCCGACGAGGGCCAGCAGGACCGGGGGAGACGTCCAGCCGTCGGTGGGAGCGGCGACCACGCCCCACACGACCGCGACCAGACCGGCGGCGGACAGCGCGATGCCGAGCGGGTCGAGGCGGGTGGCCGGGCCGGTCGACTCGGGCAGCGCCACGCGCACCACCACGAGCGTCGCGAGGCCGACCGGCACGTTCAGCAGGAAGATCCACGGCCAGTGCAGCCCGCTGACCGCCGCGCCGCCGAGGATCGGGCCGAGCGCCACGCCGAGGCCGCTGAACGCGCCCCACAACCCGACCGCCAGGGCGCGCGACCGGGGTGGCACGCCGGTCGCCAGCAGCGTCAACGACAGCGTCAGCACCGCCGCGGCCCCCACACCCTGCACCGCCCGCGCGGCGATCAGGCCGGTCGGCGAGGTCGCGAGTCCGGCCGCGGCCGACGCCAGAACGAACAGCAGCAGGCCGCCGGTGAAGGTCCGCCGTCGTCCGACGCGGTCGCCCACCGTCGCGGCGGCGAGGATGAGAGCGGCGAACGGCAGCGTGTAGGCGTCCACGGTCCACTGGAGCTGCTCGATCGACGCGGCGAGGTCCCGCTGGATCGTGGGCAGCGCCGTGGTCACCACCAGGTTGTCCAGCGACACCATGAACGCGGGCAGCCCGGTCGCGACGACCAGTGCCGCGACGGAACGGGACGGCGACGGTTCTTCCACCACGGAAACCTCTTCGGAATGAACTCGACGGCGTGACGGCAGGACGTCGGTCACGCCGGAATTCGACGTTAGCACTCGGTGGTTCCGGTGAATGGCACATTTTCGCCGGGGGCTTTTCCTGTGGTGAATCGTCGTGATTCCAGTGTCCGAGAGATCGGTATCAGACCAGTTCAGAGCGCATGGAGGCGGGGGATTCGTGGCTTATTTCTGTCACGTCAATGGAAGGAGGGAATGCGTTGTGGCATCCGTTGTCTCGTTTCGCGCTGATACGGTCCGGTTCATCGGGAAAGAATGGAATGGGCGGGTCACTATGCCTACTGCTGTCACGAGCGCGTCCGACATCGAGTTCCACTACGACGTGAGCAACGAGTTCTACGGCCTGTGGCTGGACGAGACGCTGACGTACTCCGCGGCGCTCTGGGACGGGTCCGCCGCGGACGACCGCGACGGGGCCGCGCTCGCACGGGCCCAGCGGGCGAAGTTCGCCCACCACCTGGACCTGGCGGGTGTGCCGACGGACGGCGGCGTGTTCCGGCTGCTGGACGTCGGGTGCGGCTGGGGTGGGCTGCTCGACTTCGCGGTCACCTCCGGCCGCGTGACCCAGGCGACCGGGTTGACGCTGTCACGGGCCCAGCGCGACCACGTCCGGGCCGCGGCGCGGCCAGGGCTCGACGTGGTGTTGGAGAGCTGGGAGGAGCACCGGCCCGCCGAGCCGTACGACGGCATCGTGTCGGTGGGAGCGTTCGAGCACTTCGTCACCAAGGGCACCCCGCGTGACGAGCGCGCCGACGCCTACCGCGCGTACTTCGAGCGGTGCCACGCGCTGCTGCGGCCCGGCGCGTCGATGTCGCTCCAGACCATCGCCTACGACGGGGTCACGGGCCCGGAAGGTCCGGTGGGCGCGTTCGTGACCACCGACATCTTCCCCGGCGCGACGCTGCCCCGGCTCGCGGAGATCACGGCGGCCTGCGACCCGTACTTCTCGGTGGAGGCGCTCACCAGCCGGGCCGACGACTACGCACGGACGCTCGCCGCCTGGTCGGCCCGCCTCGCCGCGGTGCGGGAGGAGGCGAGCGCGCTGGTCGGGGCGGACACCGTCCGCCGCTACCGGGTGTACCTGAGGGCGTGCGAGTCCACGTTCCTGCGCGGCGCGGCCACCCTGTACCGGATCGGCCTGCGGCGGCGGGACGAGGCGCTGCGCGGATGAACGGTCTACTGCACCGCACGCGACGATCTTGAGGAGTGGACGGCGATGGGCTCTCGCATCGCGGCTCTCGGGCACTACCAGCCCGGTGCCGAACTCACCAACGACCAGCTGGCGACGATGGTCGACACCGACGACGAGTGGATCCGCCGTCGGGTCGGCATCCGCAGCCGCCGTGTCGCGGGGCCGGAGGACACGGTGGACCGGATGGCCGCCGAGGCGGCCACGAAGGCGTTGGCGTCGAGCGGCGTGCCCGCCGACGAGGTGGACCTGGTGCTGGTGGCGACGTCGACCGCTGTGGAACGCAGTCCCACCACGGCCGCGCGCGTCGCGCGCCACCTCGGGTTGGTGTCGCCCGCCGTGCTGGACGTGAACGTGGTCTGCGCCGGGTTCACCCACGCCCTGGCGCTGGCCCACCACGCCATCGCGGCCGGGTCGGCGAGGACCGCGCTCGTGATCGGGTCCGACGTGTTCACGTCGATCGTCGACTGGACCGACCGGAGCACCGCCATCCTGGTGGGCGACGGCGCGGGGGCCGCGGTCGTGACCGCTACTGACCGCGACGAGATCGGGCCGGTCGTCTGGGGCTCGTTCCCGGAGATGCACCGGGCCGTGCGGATCGAGGGGACGCCGTCGCGCTTCAGCCAGGACGGCCAGGCCGTCTACCGCTGGGCGACCACCGAACTGCCGCCGATCGCGCTCCGGGCGTGCGCGGCGGCGGGTGTCGCGGTCGAGGACCTGGCCGCGGTGGTGCTGCACCAGGCGAACGCCCGGATCATCGAGTCGTTCGTCAAGCGGCTGGGCGTCACCACCGCCGTCATCGCCCTGGACGTCGAGGAATCGGGCAACACGTCCGCCGCGAGCGTGCCGCTGGCGTTCTCGAAGCTGGTGGAGCGGCGCGAGGTTCCGTCGGGCGCGCCCGTGCTGCTGTTCGGGTTCGGCGGCAACCTCTCGTACGCGGGCCAGGTCGTCCTCGCTCCGTGACGAGGGCGGGAAGGAAGAACAGTGCCGACCACCGTCGAAGTGATCGCCGAACGCGTCCGGACCGCGAGCACTCCGGGTCGGCGGACCGACGCCCACCGCGTGGCGCTCGCCGTCGAGGGCGGGAGCAGTCGGGGCGCGTACGCCAGCGGGATGCTGCTGGGGCTGGAGGAGCTGGGGCTCGTGTCGGCGTTCGACGCCGTGTACGGGTCGTCGGCGGGAGCGCTGGGCGCGGCGTGGCTGCTGGCCGGGGACGTGCGGACCGGGGTGGGGATCTGGACCGACCCGGTGCTGATGAGCCGGGTGATGAACCCCCGCAACCTCCTGCGACGTCGGCCGATCGTCGACCTGGACCCGTTGCTGGGTGACTCGTCGGCGGTGCTGCCGGGAGCGGTGATCGACAGCCCGGTGGAGTTCCACCCGCTGGCGACCGACGCCGCCACGGGGCTGTCCACCGACCTCCGACCGTTCATCCACGACGACGCGACGCTGCGGACCGCTCTGCGGGCGTCGGCCGCCCTGCCCGCGCTGGCGGGACCGCCGGTGCGCTTGGCGGGCAGGCGGTTCATCGACGCGTCGATCGCGGAGCCGCTGCCGTACCGGACGGCGTTGGCGCAGGGGGCGACCCACGTGCTGCTGCTGCGCACCCGCCCGCACACGGCCGTCCCGACGCCCGCGCCGCTGGCGGAGCGGCTGATCATCCCGTGGTTCCTCCGGGCGCAGGCGGGTGGCGCGCTCGACGCGTGGCGCGACTACTACCGCCGCTGGGTGCGGGACGACGCGGCGTTGGCCGACCACCCGGCCGTGCTGAGCCTGCGGCCGCCCGCGGGCGAAGGGGAGATCGGGCTGGTGGAGACGGACGTGGCCCTGCTGCGGAACGCGATCGGGACGGGCCGCCGCGCGGCGCACACGACCTTCGGTTTCCTGGCCAGGGACAACGCTTGTGCGCGAGCGCGGTCCAAGTGAGACGGTCGGGGAGCGGGAATTGTCGTACCCCCGTTCTAGCCTGACGACCTCGCCGAGCGCTGGCCCGCAGCGCGGTCGTCAGGAGGAACTGTGCCATCCGAATCCGTGTTCGCCTTCCGTGCCGAGCGTCGCGCGCCGGGGTCCGGGTGGGAGGTCGCGGCGGACTTTCTGGTGCACGTCAACGGTCTTGAGCCGGCGCACCTGACGTGGACCGCCGAGGACGGTGTCGAGACGGCGCTGGCGTTCTCGGCGTCGGGGTTCGTGGGGCACCAGTTCGGGAGCGACGGCCGGTTGGTCGAGGTGCGCGGGGTCGCGGACGGGGTGCGGGAGTCGTCGGGGCGCGCGACGCGGTTCACCACCGAGGACGGGCCGTTCACGCTGCTGCTCGACGACGGGCGCGGGGTGGCGGTGCGGTCGGCCACGTGGCGCGATCGGAACGGCGTGACGTCGATCGCGATGGTGCCCGCGGAGCAGGCCGGGCACGCGGACGTCACCCGGCTCGTGACGGGGGTGAAGGCCACCCGCGAGCACGCGGCCGCGGGGGAAGTGGCGGCCAACCTGGTGCTGGCGTGGGGGAAGTGGCTGAGCTTCGGCGTGTACGCGGAGGTGGAGTTCGAGTTCGCCGAGCCGACGGTGGTGGACGCGTACGTGTTCACGTCGGCCGACGACGCGCCCGACCGCGACCCGGCGGACTGGACGGTGCGCGGGTCGGTGGACGGGCGGCTGTGGCGGAACCTGGACACCCGGTCGGGGCAGCCGTCGATCTCGGGGCGGCACGCGTCCCGGACGTACGGGATCGCGGTGCCGGGGGCGTTCCGGCACTACCGGATCGACTTCCGGGGGACGTCGGGGTCGCCGGAACTCCAGTTGGGCGGGGTGCGGTTCCTGGCCGGGGGTCGTCGCGGGTTCGTCGGGCACCGGGTCGAGGCGGAGCCGGTGGAGTTCTCCGGGACGCTGGACGTCGCCGCTGGCTCGGCCACGCTGGACGTCGTCGCGCTGCCGGCCACGTTGCCGTGGAGCGACCAGGCGCAACTGCTGCGGACCGCCTTCGGCGACGACGAGGCGTGGGAGGCGCTGAAGGTCGCCGTGCGCGAGGGGAGCGAGGAGTACGGCGACGAGTCCTTCGACTTCCTGGAGGCCGTCGACGACCGGGTCTACCAGGGGCTGACGAAGGACCGGATCATGGCGGTCGCGTCGGCCCAGGACTACCCGCACTCGTACCTCGTGGTCGCCGATGACGTGACGTTCGCGTCGGCCGAGCACCCGCTGCTCGTGATCGACCTGTACGAGGAGCCCGGCCGGGAGTTCCGCTGCACGCCGGAGGACCTCTTCTCGGTCAGCGCCAACCTCGACATCTCGAACATGGACTACGCCGAGTTCGCCGAGGCCGTGGAGGAGGACGGGGTCTTCCGGGGGTTCTGATCGCGGGGACGGAGACCCTCCACGAGGGTCAGGACCGTGCCGGTCACCAGGTCCTCGTTCGAGCGGTCGCCCGCCAGGCCGCCCAGGACGATCGTGGTGAGCCCCTGGAGCACGGCGAGGATCGCCATGGCGACCCGGTCCGGGTCGGAGCCGTCGATCTCGCCGCGCTCCATGGCGCGGTCGATCAGCGCGGAGGGAGCGGCGAACGCGCGTTCGTTCGCCACGCGGACCTCGTCGGTCGCCGGGGTGCTCTTGCGCAGGAACATCAGCTCCAGCAGTTCGGGGCTGCGGGTCGCGAAGCGCACGTAGGCGGCGGCGAACGCGGTGAGCCTGCCGGTGAAGTCGGCCTCGGCGGCGTCCAGCGCCGCGTCGACCTCCTCGCCGAGCCTGCGCAGCCCGGTCGCCGCCAGCGCGTCGAGCAGGGACTGCTTGTCCGGGAAGTGCCTGCGCGGAGCGCCGTGGCTCACACCGAGGTCCCGCGCGAGTTCTCGAAGGGACAGACCGTCGACGCCGGAGTCCGCCAGCTTGCGCTCCGCGGCGTCCAGGAGGGCGGTGCGGAGGTTGCCGTGGTGGTAGGTCGACGTCATGAGGCCAGTGTACCGGTGATGTTGTCGTTGACAACATAGTAGACGCTGACTACATTCGGCCGCGGTCATTCGGACGCGGCGGAAGGTGTCGATCATGGCGGCGTACAACTGGTTCATCACGGGAGCGGGGTCCGGGCTTGGGTTGGAGGTGACCCGGCAACTGCTCGAGCGCGGTGATTCCGTCGTCGCCACCGGGCGCGCGCTCGGTGGCGGGTTGGCGGAACTCGCCGAGCGGTACGGGAGTCGCTTGCGGACCGCGGTCGTCGACGTGACCGACGCGGTTGCAGTGGAGCGCGAGGTGGCGCGGGCGTTCGAGACGTTCGGTCGGATCGACGTGGTGTTCTCGAACGCCGGGTTCGGTGTGCTGGGTGCGGTGGAGGAGCTCGACGACGACCTGGTGGCTCGGCAGATCGACGTCAACCTCGTCGGGGCCATTCGCGTCGTTCGGGCCGTCGTGCCGCGGCTGCGTGCCCAAGGGGGTGGCCGGATCGTGCAGATGTCCAGTTCGGGCGGTCAGGTGGCGGATCCCGGCATGAGCGTCTACAACGCCACGAAGTTCGGCCTGGAGGGGTTCTTCGACTCGATCGCGGTGGAGTTGGCCCCGTTCGGGATCGGGGTCACGCTGATCGCGCCGGGTGGGACGCGGACCGGGTTCGCCGCGAGCATCGTGGCGGCGCCCGCGCTGCCCGTCTACGAGGACGGTGTCGTCGGGATGGTCCGCGCGGCGCGGGCTGGTGGACTTGGGCCGGAGGAGTTGCGGCGGGCTGTCGCGGGTGATCCTGTGCGAGTCGCGGGCGCGATCATCGACGCCGCGGTCGTGGAGCCCGTGCCGCGCAGGCTGGTGCTCGGGGCTGTCGCGTACGAGGCGGTGACGGCCGCCCTGGGGGAGCGCCTCGACGCGCTGCGGGCGCAAAAGGTGGTGGCGCTGAGCACGGATGCCGACGACGTCCGGGTTTCGGTGTGATTCGTGACCGGTCGCGGGCATTGGTCATGATTGGTGATTATATTGGATCGTGACCGAGTTGATTCGTGTGGCAGGAGGAAGACGATGGACTTCGAGGAGCTTGATCACGAGGCGTTGTTCGAGGAGGCGTGGGTGGGGGTCGGGCACACTGCGGTGGAGTTGCCCGCGGTGGATGTGAACCGGGTGTTGCGTGAGCGGTATGAGGTGCGGCCGGCGGTTGAGTTCACGGCTACCTCTTTGTGGGACATGGAGGTGCGGAAGGCTGCCGCGCCGGACAAGTACCTGCCGAACGTGGTGAAGCCGGGGAGCGTGGAGTGGTTTCCCGGTGCTCGGCGTGGGGCTTTTCAGTACTTCACGCGTGTGTCGGAGCAGCGGTTGTGGCTTGATCCGACGGTGTTCGGTGTGGTGATCGAGCACGGGCGGTTGGATCACGCCGCTCGGCGGGCGTTCTTCCTCGGGGTGGAGGAGTTTCGCGCGCCGGACGGGCGGGTGTTCGAGGCGGGGACTGGGCAGCCGTTGTTCCACGTCGAGCACTCCGTGGCCGGGACGCAGGAAGAGCCGTTGAACCTGTGGCGGATCGTGCACCTGACGGAGCGGCCCGATCCGGCGATGGCGGCGTTCTTCGCGGAGATGGGGCGGGAGCGGTACCTGCGGGAGTTCAACGAGGTCTACCTGCGGGAAGACCTGAACCGGTCGCTGGAGCGGCGGTCGGTGCTCGTGTGAGTCACTCGGGGCGGATCGAGTAGGCCCTGGGGTACTTCTTGCCCGGTGAGGGGGTGGGGGAACCGGTGAACGTGACCGGTGTGCCCGCGGGGAGGACGGGGCGGTCCTCGGGGAGGTCGTCGCGGGAGACGAACCAGGAGCCGCCGCGGGTGTCGGTGATGAAGCCGTGGGGTTGGCCCGTGCGCCAGCCGGTCACGGTGCCGCGGCGGCGGCCTCGCGGGGTGCCTACGGGGGAGGCGACCGCTTCGGTGGAGCGGACGAACGGGCTGCGCAAGGGGTAGTCGCGGCGGTCGGTGGGGGCGAACAGGGCGTCGAAGCCGGGGGTGGAGGTGGCGGCCGCGCGCAGGGGGGCGGCGGTGCGTGGCGTCCAGGCTGGTGGTGGAGAGTCGGGGGTGGTGCGGACGTCGACCACCGGGACCACGACATTGACGCCGCGGTTGGCCAAGCGGGCTGCCAGGGGGGTGAAGTCGGCGTCGCCGGTGAGGAGGACGACGCAGTCGAGGGGGACGGTGGTGGCGCGTTCCCACGCCTCCAGGGCGAAGTGGACGTCCACGCCCTTCTCCTTGCCGCCGTGCAGGGGCATGTCGTGGCGGGTGATGCCCGCGATCTCGAGGACGTGGTCGAACGACGTGGCCGGTGTCTGGATGCGGCCGCGGACGTAGTGCGCCTCGTGCAGGACGCAGTCGTCGAGAGGGATGCCCGTCTCGGTGTGGAGGTACCAGCGGAGGGCGTCGTGGAAGCCGTCCAACGCGATCCGCGCCGCCCGCGGGTGCGCGGTGGCGTAGAAGTCGCTGACGTAGGCGAACCAGGTGCCGTCGTAGAACACCCCGATGCGCATGATCTTCCCCATCCGGAAGACCTTACGCCGGTCGGTCCAGCGAGTATCGCGGGTGAACCTTGACGTGCTTTTAAGTCGGGCTTAGGTCGGTGTCTTGGATCATCCAGCCCCGGAAGCTGTGGACCGGGTTCGTGGACTGGGTGAGGTGCTGGTGTGAAGGTCGTCGGTCGAAGACTCGTGGGGTTGACGTTCGTCGTTGCGGTGCTGGTGGCGGGGTGTGGTGATGAGGGCTCGTCACGACTTCTGCGGCACGGTGCGGAGGGGACGTTGACGATCGGGGTGACCGATGATCAGCCTGGGTCGAGTTTGTTGCGGGTTGATGGGAAGTATCGCGGGTTCGACGTGGATGTCGCTACCTATGTGGCCGGGCGGTTGGGGGTGTCCGCGGATCGGATTGTGTGGCGGCCTGTGCAGTTGGCTGATCGGGAGGATGCCATCGAGTCCGGGCGGGTGGATTTGGTGGTGGCCGGGTATTCGATCACTGAGGAGCGGAAGCGGCGGGTGGGGTTTGCCGGGCCCTATTTTGTGGCTGGGCAGGATTTGTTGGTGTTGAACGGGGAGAAGGGGATTACCGGGCCGGAGGCGTTGGATGGGCGGACGCTGTGTTCGGCGAAGGGGACCACGTCTGCTGCTCGGATCAAGGCTTCGTTTGCTCGGGGGGTTCGGTTGGTGGAGAAGTTTGATTTTTCGGAGTGTGTTACGGGGTTGTTGGTGGGGGAGGTGGATGCTGTTACCACGGATAACTTGATTTTGGCTGGGTATGTGGCCAAGAATCCCGAGTTGTTGAGGATTGTGGGGAAGACGTTTTCTGAGGAGTTGTACGGGGTTGGGTTGAAGAAGGGGGATGTGGAGGGGCGGGATGCTGTGGATGCTGCTTTGCGGCGGATGGTGGAGGAGGGGGAGTGGAAGAAGGCCTTGGGGCGGAATTTTCCTGGGACTGGGTTTGAGGAGTTTGTTGCGCCTGAGGTGGGGCGGGTTTGAGGGTTGAGGGGTAACCCCCGATTGCGCCGATTATCCCACCCTCTTTCGCATTTTCAAAGCTTGAAAAAACCCATGACAAATAGAAAGAGGGTGGGGGCGC
>NZ_JBHYHC010000086.1:0-39238 GCF_042738955.1 Umezawaea sp. NPDC059074 | reverse complement strand
GGCGTTCCCACTTCGGTGGGGACGCCCTGTCGGCGTTTTCGGGTCACCCGGTGGAGCGACTCCGGGTCCACCTCTCCGGGTGACGCCACGAGGGCCGCCCCGCGGCTGCGGGACGGCCCTCGTGGGGAGGAACGGCGCGGAACTACTCGCCGGACTGCATCGGCATGCCCGCGGGCGGCGTCGGGGCGTCCGAGCCCATCGGCTGCGCGGAGGCGTGGCGACGGGCGCCCGCCGTGACCGGCTCCTGCGAGCGGCGCGGGGCCGGGGCGGTCTGGGCCGCCTCGTCCTGCACGCGGGTCAGCCAGCCCTCCCAGCGCTGCTGCATGGGGCGGATGAGGCCACCACCGACGCCGATGACGATGACGCCCGCCACCGTCGCGAGCACGGTGATCAGCACCGGCATGGTCACCGAGACGGCGATGCCGAGCTGGTTCAGGGCGGCGATGACGCCCAGCGCCATGATGAAGCCGTAGGTGATCGTGCCGAGCATCCTCGTGTAGGACCGGCCGCCGAGCGCGCCGGTCACGAGGCCCTGCACGGCCTTGGCGATGGCCGAGGCCACCAGGATGAGCACCAGCGCCACCACGATGCGCGGCAGGTACGCGATCACGTCGTTGAGCAGCGCGCTCACGGCGTTGCCCGTGCCGAACACGCCGAACGCGAGCTGCAGGGCGATCAGCAGCACGAAGTAGTAGACGAGCTTGACGATCAGGCCGGACGCGTCCACGGGGGACTGCGCCATCATCGAGCCGAGACCGGACCTGTCGACCAGGCGGTCGAAGCCGACCCGCTTCAACAGGAAGCCGACGGCCTTCGACAGCGCCTTGGCGATGAACCAACCAACCAGCATGACGAGCGCGAAGCCGAGCAGCTTCGGCACGAAAGTGGCGATCATGGCCCAGGCCTGTCCAAGACCTTCGGTGATCTGGGAGCCCACGACGCCCTCCTTACTTTCTTCGTTTACCTGTTCACGGTCGGGGAAATGGTTTCCCGAACTCGGACCACCGGGCAATTCGGCGCGCTGGCACGAAAGGGTGACCGATTGGCGTTTCCCGCGAACCCGGTTCACAGTGGAGGGACCGGTGGGGACCGGGGAGAGGGAACCGCCCGGCGCCACTGGCGCCGGGCGGTTTTCGTCTAGCGGACCGCTCCCCGTCCGAGGGACTCCACAGTGGTCTCGAACGACCTCGTGGACCCCGCGACCGGGTCGGGCCGGGGGTCTCCCGGACAGGTCGACGCGCTGCCGGGCAGCACGCCGTCGAGCAGGTAGCGCTCGACGGCCGAGTCCACGCAGGCGTTGCCGCTGCCGTAGATCCCGTGCTTGCCCTCGTCCAGCACCGTGATCAGGTTGTCGCCCAGCGCTCCCGCCATCGCGGGGCCGCTCTCGTACTGGGTCTGGGTGTCGCCCTCGGCCTGCACGACCACTCCGACGGGGTAGCCGTCGCGCTTGAGCGCGACCATGGGCTCCGGCGGGGTGAACGTGCGGAAGGTGCACGCCGTGGGCGCGGCGCGGACCACGCCGAAGCCGTACGGGTAGCGGTCGCGGAACACCCGCATCTCCTCGTAGTACGTCTCCACGTCGCGCGGCCAGTCCGCCTCGCAGGTGACCGTGTCGTAGACGCCCGACCGGAGCTCGTCGCGCGCGATCGTCGCCATCCTGGCGCCGCGCTCGGCCGCCGAGCGGGTGTCGCCGCCACGGCGGAGCTCGCCGACCACGGCGGCGACGTCGCCCCACAGCGGGCGGAAGCGGGCGCCGACGCCGATGGCGGCGTCGAACTCGGTCCGCGTGGGGCCGCGGGCCGGGTCGGCCGCGAGGCTCGCGGAGACCTGCTCGACGGTCGCCACGACCTCCGCGGCGGACGTGCCGAGGTGCAGGGTGTCGTCCCACGCCGCCGCCCACGCGGACCAGAGGTCGACGTTGCGCCGGGTCGCGATCGCCTGGCCCTTGAACTGCTCGTGCCACAGCTTCTCCGGGTGCACCGAGGAGTCCAGGACGCTGCGGTCCAGGTGCTCGGGGAACAGCGAGCCGTAGACGGCGCCGAGGTACGTGCCGTAGGAGTAGCCGAAGTAGTTGATCTTCTGTTCGCCGAGGACGGTCCGGATGACGTCGACGTCCCGCGCGGTGTTCGCGGTGTTGATGAACCGGCGGACCCCGCCCGAGGCGCGCTCGCACGCGTCCTCGGCGGCCCTGGCCTCCGCCGCCCACTTCGCGAACTCGCCGTCCGGCGGGCGCGAGTCGGCGGTGGCGATCTCCGGCACCGTCCGGCAGGCGAGCGACGTCGAGCCGCCGACGCCCCTGGGGTCGAAGCCGACCAGGTCGTAGGACTTCCCCAGCGGCGTGGTCGCGAAGAACGCGGGCAGGGTCAGCCCCGAGGCTCCCGGCCCGCCGGGGTTCACCACGAGCACGCCCCGACGGGGCCCGGAGGCCTTCTTGCGGCTGACCCGCAGCGAGAGCTTCCCCGAGGGGGGCTCGCGGTAGTCCAGCGGCACGACGACGTCGGCGCACTCCAGCCCCTGGGCGCAGGCGGCCCACGTCGGCTGCTGGCCGAGGAACTCCGCGAGCGGGTCGGGTGGGTCGGACGAGGCGAACGACGGCACGGAGGCCGAGGACAGCACCGCGACCACCGCCAGACCGACTGAGACGAAACTCCGCACGACCGGACCTCCCACTGCCGGGGGCTACGCCTGGAACGTAGGGCCGGGCGCACCCTCCGGGGCGTTCTGTCACCCGGACGTGCGATCGTTGTCGGTATGACCAGCTCAGCCGGTGCGGATGGGCAGCAGGCCTGGCCCGAGCTGTCCCGCTCGACGCTGCGCGACCTGGAGCGCGCCTCCGGCGACCTGGCCGCGTCCAGCGTGTCGGAGATGGAGCGCAGGCTGCCGTGGTTCCGGCGGATGCCCGCCGACCAGCGGGCCAGCGTGCTGCTGCTGATCCAGAACGGCGTGGCGGGCTTCGTGTCCTGGTTGGACGATCCGCGCCAGGCGATCCGGCTGACGGCCGAGGCGTTCCGGTCCGCCCCCAAGGACATCTCCCGCTGGGTGAGCCTGCGCCAGACCGTGGAGCTGGTCCGGATCGCGCTGGAGCTGTTCGAGCAGCAGCTCCCCCGGCTCGCCGCCGACGACGAGGAACGCGCCCGGCTCACCGAGGGCGTGCTCCGGTACGGGCGGGAGATCGCGTTCTCCGCGGCCACGTCCTACGCCGCCGCGGCCGAGGCCAGGGGCGCGTGGGACGCGCGGCTGGAGGCGCTCGTGGTGGACGGGATCGTCCGCGGGGACGCCGAGGAGTCGCTGCTGTCCCGCTCGTCCGCGCTCGGCTGGGACCCGGCTGCGGAGGCGACCGTGCTGGTCGGCAACCCGCCGTCGGACGACCCGCCCGCCGTGGTCTACGAGGTCCGCAGCCGGGCCGCGCGCAACTCGCGGCCGGTGCTGCTGAGCGTGCAGGGCTCGCGGCTGGTCGTGGTGCTGGGCGGCGAGACCGACGACGGCGACGTGCTGGGCAAGATCGCCGAGGCGTTCGGCGAGGGCGCGGTCGTGGCCGGGCCGACGGTCGCCAGCCTGGCCGAGGCGCACCGCAGCGCCAGCGACGCCCTGTCCGGGCTGCGGGCGGTCGTCGGCTGGCCCACCGCGCCGCGGCCGGTGCGGTCGCTCGACCTGCTGCCGGAACGGGCCCTCGCGGGCGACCCGGAAGCCGAGTGGCAGCTGGTGGACCGGATCGCCCGGCCGCTGGAGGAGGCCAGTGGGTCGCTGCTGGAGACCGTGGACACGTTCCTGGAGGTCGGTGGCGTCCTGGAGACCTGCGCGCGCAAGCTGTTCGTGCACCCGAACACCGTCCGGTACCGCCTGCGGCGGGTCACCGAGCTCACCGGGCGCAACGCGCACGACGCCCGTGACGCGCTGGTGCTGCGCATCGCGCTCTCGGTCGGACGGCTCGCCAAGGCCCGTGGTTTGTGGTGATCTGTCGCTTTGCGGTGCCCCGGTGTGACGGACACCGCACGCGGAGGTAGGTGACACAGGTCGCTGTGCACAACTCCTGACGACGTTCTTCGGACACTTCGGCGCAACTTTTGTAGGAACCCTACAAATCCGACCCTCGTACTTCGTGTGCGGCGGCATGAGTGGGAACGGCCCCGACCGTGTTCAGTTGCACTGTGATCGCACTCCTCGCACCCGGACAGGGCTCGCAGACCCCCGGCATGTTCAGCCCCTGGCTCGAACTCGACGGCGCCGAGCAGCGGGTCGCCTCCTGGTCCAAGGCCACGGGCCTGGACCTGGTGCGCCTCGGCACGACCGCCGAGGCCGAGGAGATCAAGGACACGGCGATCACCCAGCCGCTCGTCGTGGCGCTGGCGCTGCTCGCGTTCGAGGAGCTGCGCAAGCGCGTCGACCTGCCGTCGGACACGATCATCGCCGGCCACTCCGTCGGCGAGCTCGCCGCTGCCTCCATGGCGGGCGTGCTCAGCGCCGACGACGCCGTGGTGCTCGCCGCCGCGCGCGGGGCCGAGATGGCCGCCGCGTGCGCGCTGCACCCGACCGGCATGGCCGCCGTCCTCGGCGGCGACGAGGCCGAGGTGCTGGCGCGACTGGCCGAACTCGGCCTCGCGCCCGCCAACCGCAACGGCGCGGGCCAGATCGTCGCCGCGGGCCCGCTCGACGCGCTCGACCAGCTCGTCGAGTCACCGCCCGGCACCGCGAAGATCCGCAAGCTCCAGGTCGCGGGCGCGTTCCACACCTCGTTCATGGCCACCGCCGAGGACGCGCTGCGGACCCGCGCCGCGGGCATCACGACGCACGACCCGGTGCTGCCGCTGCTCTCCAACGCCGACGGCACCGTCGTCACCGATGGCGCGGACGTGCTGCACCGGCTGATCGCACAGGTGACCCGCCCCGTGCGGTGGGACACCTGCCAGGCCACCCTGGCCGAGCACGCCGTGCACGCGGTCGTCGAACTGCCGCCCGCGGGCGCGTTGACGGGCTTGGCCAAGCGCGAGTTGAAGGGCACCCCCACCTTGGCGTTGAAGACTCCGGAGCACCTCGACAAGGTCGCCGAGCTCCTGGCCACCGCGGAGGCGGCCCGATGACCACGTTCTCCCTCCCCGCGGGCCCGACGGGCACGCGCATCCTCGGGATCGGCAGCTACCAGCCCGAGAACGTCGTGAGCAACCACGACCTCGCGAAGACCATGGAGACCTCCGACGAGTGGATCCGCGAGCGGGTCGGCATCGTCAACCGCCGGTTCGCGGGCAAGGACGAGCTGCTCGTCGACATGGCCGTGGACGCGGGCTCGAAGGCCATCGCCGACTCCGGCCTCCAGCCGAGCGACATCGGCGCGGTCATCGTCGCGACCTGCACCATGCCGTCGCCGATACCGAACGCCGCCGCGCAGGTCGCCGAGCGCATGGGCGTGACGGCCGCGCCCGCGTTCGACGTGAACGCCGCGTGCGCCGGGTTCTGCTACGCGCTGGCCACGGCCTCGGACATGGTCCGGTCGGGCAGCGCGAAGAACGTGCTGGTCATCGGCGCGGAGAAGCTCACCGACTGGGTGGACCCGACGGACCGGTCGACCGCGATCATCTTCGCCGACGCGGCGGGCGCCGTCGTCGTCGGCGCGGGCGACGAGCCGGCCATCGGGCCGGTCGTGTGGGGCAGCGCGGGCGACATGGCGGACACCATCGCCATCGCCGACCGCCACTCCTCGATCCACCAGGAGGGCCAGGCGGTGTTCCGCTGGGCGACCACCCAGATCGCCCCCGTGGCGATCCGCGCGGTCGAACTGGCGGGCCTGGAGATGTCCGACGTGGACGTGTTCGTGCCCCACCAGGCGAACCTCCGGATCGTCGAGGCGATCGCGAAGCGCCTGCGCGCCAAGGGTGCGCGTGAGGACATGGTCGTCGCACGTGACATCGTGGAGTCCGGCAACACCTCCTCCGCCTCGATCCCGATGGCGCTCGACCACATGCGAGCGGCAGGCGAGATCTCCAGCGGCGACGTGGTGCTGCTGGTGGGCTTCGGAGCCGGTCTGTCCTACGCGGGACAGGTCGTCCGGTGCCCGTGATGTCAGGCCCCAAGTGTGTTCCGGCGGGACGGGACAGCCGTTCCAGCCGTCCGATGCGTGAAGGAAGGGATTTTCAGTGAGCAACGAGGACATCCAGAAGGGGCTTGCCGAGATCGTCGAAGAGGTCGCCGGTGTGGCCGCGGACGACGTGACGGTCGAGAAGTCCTTTGTGGACGACCTGGACATCGACTCGCTGTCCATGGTGGAGATCGCCGTGCAGGCCGAGGACAAGTTCGGCGTGAAGATCCCGGACGACGAGCTGGCCAACCTCAAGACCGTGGGCGATGCGGTGACCTACATCGCTAGCAAGGCATGACCACTAACCACGACGTCGTCGTCACCGGGCTGGGTGCCACCACCCCGCTCGGTGGCGATGTCGCCTCCACCTGGGACGCGCTGCTCGCCGGTCGCAGTGGCGTGTCGGTCAACAACATGGACTGGGTCGAGCGGTTCGACCTGCCGGTGAAGATCGCCGCGCAGCTCGCCGTCGACCCGACCGAGGTGCTCCCCAGGGTCGAGGCTCGCCGCCTCGACCGCAGCGAGCAGGTGGCCATGATCGCCGCTCGCCAGGCGTGGGCGGACGCGGGTCACAGCGATGACACCGTGGACAAGGAACGGTTGGCGGTGATCGTCGGCACCGGCATCGGTGGCGCCATGACCCTGCTCAACCAGGACGACCTGCTCGAGGAGCACGGCCTGCGCAAGGTCTCGCCCCTCACGGTCCCGATGCTGATGCCGAACGGCCCGGCCGCGCACGTGGGCCTGGAGTTCAAGGCGCGCGCCGGGGTGCACGCGCCGGTCTCGGCCTGCGCGTCGGGCGCCGAGGCGCTCGCGTGGGCGTGGCGGATGATCCGCACGGGCGAGGCCGACGTCGTGGTGGCCGGAGGCGCGGAAGCGTGCATCTGCGCCATCCCGGTGGCCGGGTTCTCGCAGGCCCGCACCATGAGCACCCGCAACGACGACCCGACGGCGGCCTCGCGGCCGTTCGACACGGGCCGCGACGGCTTCGTGCTCGGCGAGGGCGCCGGGATCATGGTGCTGGAGCGCGCGGACTTCGCCGCCGCTCGCGGCGCCAAGGTCTACGGCCGTCTCGCGGGCATCGGCACCAGCTCGGACGGCTACCACATCACGGCGCCGGACCCCGAGGGCACGGGCCAGGCACGGGCCATCGCCGCGGCGATGCGCACGGCGGGCCTGTCCGGCAGCGACATCGGCCACGTCAACTGCCATGCCACGTCCACCCCGGTGGGCGACGTGACGGAAACCGTCGCCGTGCGCAAGGCCGTCGGCGACCACCCGGTGCTGACCGCCCCGAAGGGCGCGCTCGGCCACCTGCTGGGCGCGGCGGGCGCGGTGGAGGCGATCATCACGCTCCTGTCGGTCCGCGACGGGATCGTGCCGCAGACCCTCAACCTGGACAACCTCGACCCGGCCGTCGAACTCGACGTCGTCTCGGGCGAGCCCCGCAAGATCAAGCTCGACGCGGCGATCAACGACGCCTTCGGCTTCGGCGGTCACAACGTCGCGCTCGCTTTCACGCCGTAAGTTCTTGTCGGTGGTCACGAGTACCTTGCGAATCGGGGGGTCTCACCGATCGGGGGACCCCCGCCACCGCTCGACTCGTCAAGGCCCGCCTTCCACTGGGAGGCGGGCCTTGACGCTGTTCGGGGCCGTCCGGAGTCGGGTGAGCGGACCGTTCACGAGATCCGGTCGGGGTTGCTGCTCTACACAGGACTCCGAGGACGGTCGGAGTTGTCCGAACGGACCGTTCACCGAGGACACCACGACCGCCGGGCATCCGGCAGCCGAGCGGACCGTTCATCCGGGACAGAACAGCCACCCGGAATTCCACCGCCGAACGGACCGTTCACCCGGACCAGCCCTCCGGCCCGGCAGCCCGCCGAACGGACCGTTCACCCGGAGCCCCCTCCAGCCTGGCAGCCCGCCGAACGGACCGTTCACACCGACCGGCCCTCCGGCCCGGCAACCCCGCCGAACAGACCGTTCACCCAGGACAAGACAGCCGCCAGGCATTTCCCTCGACGAACGGACCGTTGACCCGCGACCCGCATCGGCCCATCGGGTTTCGGAGAGCTTCCACGGCATCCAGAGAAGGCCTTTCTCCGTCGAACGGGCCGTTCATCCCCGGTAGGTGGATCCGACCGCCCCGAAGGCCTGGCGAAAGTCCGGGAGAAGCCTCCCGAGCGAATGACCCATTCAGTCCGCGCGCAGTGTCACCGGCGGACCGGGGGCGGCCTTACGCGCTTCCGGGGAACCCCTTGTGGGTGAACAGACCGTTCACACCGAACGCACAGCGTCCCCGATAGCCGGAGAAGCCTTCCTGAAGGGCCCGCGGCCGAATCCCACCGGATGAGTAGACCGTTCACCCGCGCGTGCGGGCCGATCCTCCGCACACCCCCAGGGCCGAACGGACCGTTCACCCGGCCCCCGCGCCATCGAGCCCTCAGCAGGCCTCGAACTGCGGCGTGTACCCCTCCGGCCCGATGTCCACCCGCAGGGTGCCGTCCTCCCCCTGCAACGGGAACACCACGTGCCACCTGATGCAGTCCACCGGGAGGTCCGCGGGGGCTTTCGAGACGTCCTGGACGCTCACGAAGCTGATCATCACGCGCAGCCGTTCGGCCGACGAGGCGTCGATGCGCTGGACCTCGACGCTGCCGTCGGCGGTCGTCTGGTAGTTCGACTCCCACTGCGGTTCGCGCAGGCGGCGGGCCACCTCGGTCGTGACGGAGTCGCTCCACGCCTGGTAGTTGCGGTCGTTGATGGCGTCGAAGTACTGCTGGAGCAGACCTCGGACGCGGTCGCCGTCGGGGTGGAGGCCCGCGTCGACGCTGAGGCGCACGGTCCGGTCGCCGGGCTGCTCGGAGCGCGGCACGGACGTGGGCGCGGAGCTGACGGACGAGCTGGTCGTGGTCGTGCTGACGGTGGCCGTCCTGGTGTAAAGGTCGCGCGCCAGGAAGCCTCCCGCGACCGACGCGGCGGCGACCACGAGCGCGGTCGGCAGTACCCAGCGGGCGCGAGGACGCCTCGGTTCTTCGGTCGTCACCATTCGAGCGTGCCACAACCCGACCGCTCGTCATGAGCCGGCCACACGTTAGCCACTGCCACGGGTGAACCCGTTAAACCACTCGGCCGAGTGACAAATATGCGGAAATCTCACGGAAAACGCGTGAGCAACCCTCATAATTACCGATCAGGTGACCACGATGACCCTATCGAGATCATCAGCTTGCCGAATAACGCGTCAAGTGCGCACGTTTGCGAGTTGCAGAGTGCAACGACCAGGAGCACAGTCCCCGACCCCGTCGAGCGGCCCCACCTGGGCCTATGCCTACCCGTACCGCCGAATGGACACAAGTGCTGGAGCGAAAGGTCCCGCCTTCGGGGGTGCCGCACGACTCCGATCGCCACTCTCGGTGATGAACCCCAATGCGAGGACTATTCCTCGAACGGGAATCGGAAATACCGCAGGTGAGAGCCCTCATCGGTTTGTGAACCCGCCGGTTTCGTTTAGTTGCTTAGCATCCCTCACTAAGAGTGTTACACCCCATCAAACGTCGCGATTGGGTGAATCCAGGGAGTGACGGTCGACAATCCGTCGTAAAACCGAGGGTAGTTCACCGATTTCGACTCCACGAACGGCGCAGGAGACATCGCCCGTGTGGCGGATTGGAAACCCTGTGCGAACTGTGCGGAAATATGGCCGTCGCAATAACGACTTGCCGGATCTTCGGCAGAACCCCAGCGGCACCAAGCAGAACCAAGGGAGGGAATTCCGGTGGATCTCCGCTATGAGGCTTACTGCTTCGCGGATCGTCACTTCTACGACGTCCAAAGCCACTCGGAAACCTCCGTCGACGATTTCTCCAGGGAACTCCCCGAGCTCCCGGAGGGCTGGTCGCAGGGTGAGAAGAACATCTGGCGCCACCTGCACCCCAAGGGCACCGTCCTGGCGAAGCAGGGCTGGAAGATCCACGTGTCGGCCACGGTGGCCAACGCGGGCCGCGTCCTCAAGACCACCTACGACTACTGCGTCGAGCACCGGATCTCGTTCAAGTACCTGCGCACCCAGTCGATCGTGCTGGCCCGCAACTCCAAGTACGCCCCCCGCGAGGCGAGCGGCAAGCTGATCGCGATCTACCCGGCCGACGAGGTCGAGCTGGAGCGCATCCTGGTCGAGCTGTCGGAGCGCCTGGAGGGCGAGGACGGCGCGTACATCCTCAGCGACCTCCGCTTCGGCGCGGGCCCGCTCTACGTCCGCTACGGCGGGTTCGTCGAGCAGTGGCTGGAGCAGGACGGCAAGCAGGTCCTCGCGATCGAGGGGCCGGACGGCGAACTGGTCCCCGACCAGCGCAAGCCGAACTTCTGGGTGCCCGAGTGGGTCGAGCTGCCGCCGTTCCTGGTGCCGCACCTCGCCGCCCGCAACGGCGGCGACCCGGACGAGTTCCCCTACAACGTCGTGCGCTCGCTGCACTTCTCCAACGGCGGCGGCGTCTACCTCGCCACCCGCAAGGCCGACGGCGCCGAGGTCGTGCTCAAGGAAGCCCGGCCGCACGCCGGACTCGACCGCGACAACGTCGACGCCGTGGCCCGGCTCGACCGCGAGTTCCAGATCCTGACCAGGCTGGACGGGATCGCCGGGGTGCCGCAGGTCTACGACCGCTTCACCGTGTGGGAGCACCACTTCCTGGCCATGGAGTACATGCCGGGCAGGCCGCTCGGGCAGTGGCTCGGCATGCACTACCCGTTGACGCACAACGGTGTGGGCGACGAGCGGATCGCCGAGTACAAGACCCGCGCGCTGGCCGTGGTGGACAAGGTGGAGACGACGATCCGGGCGCTGCACCAGCGCGGGGTCGTGTTCTCCGACCTGCACTCCCTCAACGTGCTGATGGACGACGACGACCAGATGTCGCTCATCGACTTCGAGCTGTCGTTCCACATGGACGCCCCTCGCAGGCCCACGCTCGGCGCGCCCGGTTTCCAGGCGCCGCCGGACCGCGAGGGCTACGAGATCGACGAGTACCCGCTGGCCGCGCTGCGGCTGTGGCTCTTCCTGCCCCTCAACGAGGTGCTGGAACTGGCGCCGTCGCGACTGCGGTCGCACCTGGACTTCATCCAGCGCCGGTTCGGGTTGGACGACGAGTACTGCGACCGGATCGCGGAGGTGCTCACGCCCCGCGTGGAGGTGCCGCCCGCGCCGGAGCGGACGTCGTTGGACCAGGCCGAACCGGACTGGCGGGCCGTGGGCAAGGACATCGCCACGGCGATCCTGGCCAGCGCGACCCCGCACCGCACGGACCGGCTGTTCCCCGGCGACATCGAGCAGTTCGAGGTCGGCGGCGCGTGCTTCGCCTACGGCGCGGCGGGTGTGCTGCACGCGCTGCACGTCAGCGGGCAGGGCCGGTTCCCCGAGTACGAGCAGTGGCTCCAGGACTCCGTGCGGCGCGATCCGCCGAAGCAGCCCGGTTTCTTCACCGGCGCGCACGGCATCGCGTACGTGCTGGAGAACTTCGGCCACCACGACCTGGCGACCGACCTGGTCACCGAGTACGCGAAGACGTTGCCGGGTACGGTGGACCACGGACTGGGCAGCGGCCTGTCCGGTGTCGCGCTGAACCTGCTGCACTTCGCGGACGTCCGCCAGGACGACGACTTCCTGGCCCAGTCGATCGACATCGCCGACCGGCTGGGCCGGGAGCTCCAGTTCGCCGAGCCGCCCGGTCCCAAGGCGAGGGCCGGTCTGCTGCACGGCTGGTCCGGCCCGGCGCTGCTGTTCCTCCGGCTGTTCGAGCACAGCGGCGACCGCTCGTGGCTCGACCTGGCCGGGCAGGCGCTGGACCGCGACCTGGCCGAGTGCATGGTCGCGCTGGACGGCTCGACGCAGGTGCGCGACGGCGGCTACCGCACGCTCCCCTACGTCGAGGTCGGCGGCGCGGGCATCGCGATGGTGCTCAACGAGTACGCCCGGCACGCCCCCGACGCGGAGAGCGTCACCAGACTTCCCGACCTGCTGCGCGGCGCGGCGGGCGAGTTCGTGATCCACCCCGGCCTCGTGCTCGGCCGGATGGGTCTGCTCGCGACGCTCGCCCAAGCCGTGCGGCGGCAGCCCGACCCGGTGTTCGAGCAGGCGATGCGACGACACCTGGCCGCGCTCGCGTGGCACGCCGTCCCGTACCAGGACGGCTTGGCGTTCCCCGGAATGCAGCTGCGCAGGCTGTCGATGGACCTCAACACCGGCGGCGCCGGAATCCTGTTGGCGCTGGCGTCCGTGGTGGACGGAGACGGATCGGTCCTCCCGTTCCTCGGAGCCGCGCCCACCCCCTAGAACCCCCGGTCCCGAGTGGCTGGTGGAGCAGTAAACCCCGAGTAGTTTCGCTGAATGAGGAGTAAGACAATGGGATTCATCCTCGACATGCAGGAGCTCGAGACCCCCGAGGCGCCGTCCAACGCGATGGCCAGCGGTCACGGCGGCGGTGGCGGCAGCACGACGGCCTCCAGCGCGAGCCTGCTGCTCCCCTGCAGCCACTCCTCCGCGAGCCTGATCCTCTGCTAGGTCTCGACCCAGAGGTTGGGTGAGCGGCACAAGCGAAGTGTGCCGCTCACCCGGTGACACAAGGGTCCGATGGCAGCGACCGACCACGAATCGGTCCGTCTGCCGTCGGGCCCTTTCCCATGATGCGCCCACCCGTCTCCGGAGGGAACAGCCATGGCCCAACCGGGCGACCCACTGCTGGTCAAGGCGGCCAACCACGATCGCCGGTGGCTGCTGCTGGTGCTGAACGCGGCGCTGGCCACGACCGCGGGGCTGCTGCTGCCCGCCGCGCTGGCGGGCACGGTGGACATGGCGCTGTCCGGGCGGTTCGACTCCTCCACCGTGCTGTGGCTGGTGTCGATGGTGTCGATCGAGGTGGTCGGCGACGCGATCGGCGTCGTGCTGGCCGCGGCGATCACCGCGAAGGTCACGGCCTGGCTGCGCCACCGCGTGGCCGCCCACCTGCTCGGGCTCGGCCACCCGTCGCCGTTCGCGGCGGGGGACGCGGTCAGCCGGGTCACCGGCGACTCGGCCATCGCGGGCGGCATCTCGGTGATCGTGATCATGCTGACCGTGACCGTGGTCAGCTCCGTCGGCGCGGTGGTCGCGCTGGCGCTGATGGACTGGCGGCTCGCGGCGGTGTTCCTGCTCAGCGTGCCGCTCGCGATGTTGTTGGTGCGCACGCACATGCGGCTCACGGCCGACGACGTGGCCACCTACCAGAACGTGTCGGGCGAGCTGTCCGCCCGGCTGCTCGACGCCGTCGCCGGACTGCGCACGATCGCCGTCTCCGGCACCGCGGAGCAGGAGGCCGACCGCGTGCTGCGGCCGCTGCCCGCGCTGTCCGCGGCCGGGATCGGCATGTGGCGCACGCAGGCGAAGATGATCTGGCGGGCCGGGCTGCTGCTGCCCGCCGTGGAGCTGGCCGTGCTGACCGCCGCGGGTTTCGGCGTCGTCGCCGGGCGGCTGAGCATCGGCGACCTGCTGGCGACGCTGGGGTACGTGGCGCTGGGCATGGGGGTCGTGGGGCAGCTGCCGGTGCTGACGACGCTCGCCCGCACCCGCGCCAGCGCGACCCGGCTGGTGGAGGTGCTCGACACCCCGCTGCCCCGCCGCGACGCCCCGCTCGCGCCCGCGTCCCCAGGGGACGTGGAGCTGCACGACGTCTCGGTCGGCGGGGCGCTGCACGACGTGCGCCTGCGGATCCCCGCGGGCACGTTCACCGCCGTCGTCGGCCGGTCCGGCGCGGGAAAGTCCGTGCTGGCGGCCGTGATCGGCGGACTGTCCACACCGGACTCCGGCGAGGTGCGGCGCGACGGCGTGGTCGGCTACGCGTTCGAGCGGCCCGCGCTGCTGGGCGCCACGGTCGGCGAGGCCGTCCGCTACGGCGCGGACGCGGGCAAGCGGCGGGCGCGCGCGGCGTGCCAGACCGCGCAGGTGCACGACGTCGTCGTGCGGCTGCCCGCCGGCTACGACACGCCCATGGCCGACACGCCGCTGTCCGGTGGCGAGGCCCAGCGGCTCGGACTCGCGCGGGCGCTCGCCCGAGACCCGGACGTGCTGGTGCTGGACGACGCCACCGCGAGCCTGGACATGGTCACGGAGGCCACGGTGGACAAGGCGATCGAGGCCGCGCTGCCCGGCCGCACGAAGGTCGTGGTCACCCACCGAGCCGCGACCGCCCGCCGCGCCGACCTCGTGGTGTGGCTGGTGGACGGCCGGGTGCGCGCGACCGGCTCGCACGAGGTCCTGTGGCTGGATCCCGACTACCGGACCGTGTTCACCGGAGGAGACGCCTGATGGACGCCAAGCCCACGCCGCCCCACTGGCCGGACGTCCGACTGCTGATCCAGGGCCTGCGGGCCCGCGTGGGCGCTCCGCGGCCGCACTCGGGACGCGCTTCGCGGAGGTCCCCCGTCGAGCAGAACCCCCCGACGCACAAGGTACTGGCCTGCACCGACAAAACCGGTGGGCCGCTGTCCGGTGAGGGCCGCGCCGCCGGAGTTGAGGGCTGATGGACGTGCTGCGGATGTACTTCGGGGCGTTGGCCGGGCAGCGGCGTGGAGTGCTGGTGCTGCTCGGGTGGTCGGTGCTGGAGGGCGTGCCCGCGTTCCTGTCCGGGCGGCTGGTGGCGTTGGCCGTCGACCGCGGGTTCGGGGTCGGGCAGCCGCTGGTCGGCGTGGGCTGGCTGCTGGTGTTCGCGGCGGTGGCGGTGCTCGGCGGGTTCGGGCTGCGGCAGGTGTTCCAGCACCTCGGCGCGGTGATCGAGCCGATGCGCGACGCGCTGGTCGGCGTGGTCGTGCGCGGGGTGCTCAACGACGGGGTGTCGCACCGCAGGCAGCCGGACGCGAGCGCGGTCGCGCGGATCACCCGGCACGTCGAGGTGGTGCGCGACGCGACCGCCGGGGTGCTGGTGCAGGCGCGCGCGCTGCTCGTGACGACGACCGCGGCGCTGGTCGGCCTGGTGACGACCGTGGCGGACCTGGCGTGGCTGGTGGTGTCGCCCGTCCTGATCGCGCTGGTGCTGTTCGCGCTGCTGCTGCCGTCGTTGGCGCGCAGGCAGCGCGACCAGGTGATGGCCGACGAGGCGAGCGCGGAGGTGGCGGGCACGGTGCTCGTCGGCATCCGCGACGTCGTCGCCTGCGACGCCGTGCGGCAGGCGGAGGACGAGGTGGGCGAGCGGGTCGACCGGCAGGCGGAGGTGGCGGTCCGGGTGGCGTGGGCGAACGCGCTGCGCGGGCTGGTGATCGCGGTCGGCGGGTTCGCGCCGATGGCGCTGCTGGTGGTGGCCGCTCCGGCGAAGGTCGCGTCCGGGCAGCTCACGGCGGGCGCGGTGCTGGGAGCCGTGGTGTACCTGAGCACGAGCGTGCAACCCGCGCTGCGGCGGCTGGCCGACACGACCAGCACGGTGGTGCTGCGGCTGATGGTGGCGTTGCGCAGGCTGGAGGAGGCGGCGCCGAAGCCGCCCGCGCCCGCGGGCGACGAGGTGCCCGCCGGGCGGGACGTGGTGCTGCGCGGGTTGACGTTCGGCTGGGGCGAGCACGCCGAACCGGTCGTGCGGGACCTCGACCTGGACCTCGCGCCCGGCGACCACCTGGCGGTGGTGGGGCCGAGCGGCATCGGGAAGTCCACCGTGGCCGGGCTGCTGACCGGGCTGATGGCCCCTCGGTCGGGCGCGGTGACGCTCGGTGGCGTGCCCGTGCACCTGGTGCGGCCCGCGGTGCGACACCGGCGGATCGCGCTGATCCCGCAGGAGACCTACCTGTTCACCGGGACGCTGCGGGAGAACCTTGCGCTGTTCGCGCCGGACGCGACGGACGCGGACCTGCTGGCGGCGGTCGACGCGGTCGGGGCGACGGAGCTCGTGGCGCGGATCGGCGGGCTGTCGGCGGCGCTCGGGCACGCGGGCGCGGGGCTGTCGGCGGGCGAGGCGCAACTACTCGCCGTGGCCAGGGTCTACGCGTGCCCGGCGGAGCTGGTGATCCTGGACGAGGCGACGTCGCACCTGGATCCGACGGCCGAGGCGAGGGTGGAACGCGCATTCGCGGCGCGCGGCGGAATCCTCGTCGTGATCGCGCACCGGCTGTCGTCGGCGTTGCGCGCCAAGCGGGTTCTGGTGATGGACGGCGGTCCGCCGCTGATGGGCGAGCACGCCGATCTGGTGCGTTCCTCGCCGGCTTACGCGGAACTCATGCAGGCCTGGTTGCCCGCCGAAAGCGTACGGCCGTCGTATTAGCGGCGCTAATTCCGAGGGGCGCTCACAATATCTTCACGAAGTTCCGAACAACGAGAACCCCCGCATTGTGGAACGCGGGGGTTCTCGTCGTTCGCGCGTCAGCCAACGCGGTGCAGCCAGGTGACCGGTGCGCCGTCCCCGGCACGCCGGAACGGCTCCAACGCGTCATCCCACGCCGCGCCGAGCAGCTCGTCGACACCGTGCGCGAAGGACTCACCGCCGCGAGCGCGCGCGGCGAGCGCGCGGAGCTGGTCCTCGGACACCACGATGTCGCCGTTGGCACTGGTCCGCGCGTGCCACAGGCCCAGTACGGGGGCAAAGCAAAAACGCTCGCCGTCCACGCCGTCGCTCGGATCCTCCGTCACCTCGAATCGGAGCATCGGCCACGCCCGCAACGCGGACACGAGTTTCGCGCCAGTCCCGGCGTCGCCGGTCCAAGCGCATTCGGCGCGCAACTGACTTGGCGCCGCGGGCTGCGCCGCCCACCTGAGGTCCACTCGCTCACCGAGGGTGCCCGAGATAGCCCACTCGACGTGCGGACAGACCGCAGACGGCGACGAGTGGACGTAGACCACGCCACTGGTGCTGCCACGGGTGCTCACAGCTGACCTCCGCTACTCGACGAGGGACGTCTTCCCCTACGGCCTGTCGAAACGGACGATCAAGTGAATTCCCGCTGCGGCCATTCTGCCTGCTGCCGTGGCTGTCCGCCAGAAGAACCAGCGCGATCATCACCCAGGTGGGCCAGATACAGGACTTTCGACCCTAAAGTGCGTGCAGACGGCCCAAAAAATGAACCGCCCCGGCAAAAGCCGAGATCACCACGTGATCTTGCGCGGGGATCATCCGACGACGGGGCGGTCGACAGGCGTGATCACCCGCACGGACGGTAGTCCTTGCGCGCCAAGGGGTGTTCGCTCCTGGCCGGACCGGTGAGAACGATCACGGACCGTCACAACCCGTGTGGCTGGCATTCCGAAGCCCGCGGCGGGGCTACCGTGTCCGACCGTGTGGAGTTGGGTGATCTCGTGCGGTTGATGCGACTGGGCAGCGGACCGACGGACGTCGGGGCCGACGTGCGCGCGGCGCTGAGCACCTGGGGTGTCGGGGAATCGGTGCTGGGCGGGGTCGCCCTGCTCGGCGTGCAGCCCCCCGGCAGCCCGAAACCCCTCGACGCCGTGATCGTCCTGCCGCGCGGCGTGGTCGTGGTCGTCGGCGTAGACCTGCCCGACCCGGCGGTCCGCCTGGAAGCCCCGCTGACCGGACCGTGGAAGATCGACAGCTGGCCGCTGGTGCGCCCGGACGGCGCGGCGAGCCCCGCCGCCGAGGTCCTCGAAGCGACCCAGGCGGTGCGACGGCGCATCGAGGAGATGCGAGCCGAGCCGCTGCCCGTCAAGACGGTCGTGGCGGTCGGCCCGTACGTCGGCAACGTCGTCCAGCCGAGCACCGACCTGGACCGCGGAGTCCGGGTCCTGCACCCGAAACCGACCACGCTGCTGACGGCCGTCCGCGAACTCGCGACCCTCGACCAGCCCTGCTCGGCGGACCACGCGGCGAAGCTGCTGGCGGTCCTGTGCCCCACCGGAAGTCCGCCGTCCGGTGACGAGCTGGTGGCCGAGGGGTTCGGGGACGTGGTGAGCACGTCGGTGGCGTCGGCGGAGACGGTGCTGCTGCCGAAGGTGGCCTCGCCGGTGGAACGGGTGCCCCGGTTGGTGCCGTACGCGGCGGCCGCGTTGGTGGCGTTGCTGGCGATCGTGGGGATCGTGGTGGCGTCGACGTCGGGGGACGCGCCGGAGGTCGCCGCGCCTGCGACTTCGACGACGTTGCCCACGACCGTGGTGGTCGACGGGGCGAACTTCACGCCTCGGGGGGTGGGGCGGGACGCGGACTGCGCCGGGCACGCCTTCGGGGACGTGGCGGCGTGGTTGGCGAAGCATCCTTGCGCGGCGTTGTATCGGGCGCAGTACTCGGCGGAGGTCGGGGAGCGTCGGATCGGGGTGGCCGTGGCCGAGGTGCGGTTGGCCGATGGGGCCAGTGCGCAGGCGTTGCACGACGTGGCGGTCAAGGCCGGGGCGGGCGGGGTCACGAGCTTGGTGAAGGACGGGAAGAAGTGGGACGGGGGGCCGCGGACGTTCGACGGGTCGGCGTTCGCCAGCGCGGTGAAGGGAAGTCGAGTGGTGATGGCCCAGGCCGTGTGGGTCGAAGGGGAGTCCTCGGCTGGGGACCCGGAGCTGGTCAAGGCCGCGGAGAGGGCGTTGATGCTGCCCGCGGGGCAGTAGGGCCTGCCCTCGGCGGGGTCAGCGCAGGTGGGGGTTTTCGTCGACCTTGAGCAGGCCGATGGCGATCAGGCCGAAGACGGCGTGCAGCACCAGAACGACTCCTGCTACCGCGCTCAGGCGTTCCGTGCCCGCCATGCCGTGCACCGCGCCACAGGCGAACAGCCAGCCGAACAGCGACACCAGGAAGCCGCCCACCATCAACGGGCGCGGGACCAGGGCGATGGCCAGCAGGGCGTCCTTGCTGGCCCGCCACAGGGTGTGCAGGACCACCGGCAGCACCAGGATCGCCGGGATGTACACGACCACCGCCGGTAGTGCGGGCACGTGTCGGAAGGTCGTCGCTATGACGAACGCGCACCAGAGGACCGCCGCGGTCGCGGTGATCACGATTCCCCTGGTCACGTCCTCAGCTTAGATAACCTGTCCGACACGGGCCGCGTGCACACCTTTCCGTTACAGGCCGTACGCCTCCAGGAGGCGGAGCCAGACCTCGCTGATCGTCGGGTAGGCAGGGACCGCGTGCCACAAGCGGTCCACGGTCACCTCGCCGACGATCGCGATCGTGGCGGCGTGGAGCATTTCCGCCACGTCCGGGCCGACGAACGTGACGCCGACGAGCGTGCGCTTGGACTCGTCGACCACCATGCGCGCCTTGCCCTTGTAGCCGTCCGCGTGCAGGGACGAGCCGGCCACGGCGATGTCGACGTCGACCACGCGGACGGTGAGGCCCGCTTCGCGGGCCTGGTCGGCGGTGCGGCCGACGAAGGCGACCTCGGGGTCGGTGAAGACGACCTGGGTGATCGCGGTGTGGTCGGCCGTGGCGACCGGGGTCGTCCACGGTTCCGGGTCGCGGGCGTCGGTGAGGATGGCCGAGCCGACCGCGCGGGCCGCGTACTTGCCCTGGTGGGTCAGCGGGGCGCGGCCGGTGACGTCGCCGCAGCCGTACAGCCAGTCCACTCCGGACACGCGGCCGGTGTCGTCGACCGGGAGGGCCTTGCCCGCCTCCAGGCCGAACGCCTCCAGGCCCAGGTCGCGGGTCGCGGGCTCGCGGCCGGTCGCGACGAGCAGGTGTTCGGCCACCAGCTTCGTGCCGTCGGCGAGGACCAGTTCGACGCCCGCCTCCACAGTGGACACCGACTTCGTCTTCACGCCCGCGTGGATGGTCACGCCGTCCTCGCGCAGGCCGTCCGCCACGTACTCGCCGACGAAGTCCTCGAACTTGGCCAGCGGCCGGTCCTGGGAGATGACCAGGGTCACCGTCGAACCGAGGCGCGCCCAGGCCTGCGCCATCTCGACGCCGACCACGCCGCCGCCGAGCACGATCAGCGACGCGGGCACCTCCCGCGCGGACGTGGCCTCGCGGGAACCCCAGTGCGGGACGTCCGCCAGCCCGTCGAGGTTCGGCACGCGGGGAACGCTGCCGGTCGCCAGCACCACGGCGCGGCGCGCGGTCAGCACGCGGCCGTCCACGGTCACCTCGCGCTCACCGGTCACGACGGCACGGCCGCGGACGGGCACGATGCCCGCGCCCTCGGCCCACTGGACCTGGCCCGCGTCGTCCCAGTGGGAGGTGAACTCGTCGCGGCGCGCCAGCACCGCCTTGGCGTCCAGGTGGTCGCCGACCGGGACGCCCGGCAAGCGCTTGGCCGCCGCGAGGGCGTGGCCGGGGCGCAGCAGCGCCTTGCTCGGCATGCACGCCCAGTAGGAGCACTCACCACCGAACCGCTCGGCCTCCACCAGCGCCGTCCGCAGGCCACCGGCCGCGGTCCGCCCGGCGGCGTTCTCGCCCACCGGGCCTCCGCCGATCACGATCACGTCGAACTCGTCGCTCGTCACGCGCCAAGCCCACACCACCCGTGTGGCGAGGGCAAGTCAGCTCGGGTCGAGCACCTCGGCGAGCATCGTGGAGATCACCTCGTCCGCCTTGCGGAGCACGTGGAAGCGGTCGTCGCCGGACAGCTGCGACGCCAGCGTGAACAGGCTGTCCGCGGTCTGCGCGGCCATCCGGAACGTCAACCGCACCGGGCCGTCGCCGGGCGCGCCGAACCGGTCCACGAACAGGTCCGCCAGCCGTTCGGCCATCAGCTCGTACTGGTCCACGCTCGAGTCGAGCCGGTGCCCGTCGAGCAGGTCGCTGAACCGGATCCGCCCGAAACCCGGCACGTCGACCAGCATCCGCATGTACACGCCGACGACCTGGCCCATGGCCTCGCGCCAGTCCTCCGACAGCGTGCCGCCCTCGAACAGGACGTCGACCTCCGCCAGGTACTGCTCCATCCCGCGCAGCGCCAGGGCGTGCACGACGGACCTCTTGTCCGGGAAGTACTGGTAGAACGACCCGATCGGCACACCCGCCAACTCGACGATCCGGGCCGTGGTGATGTCGTCGTAGTCCTGCTCGTTGAGCAGCGTCGAGCAGGCGTCCAGTATCGCGGTCACGGTCGCCGCGCCTCGTTGCTGGACCG
The DNA here is from genome assembly GCF_042738955.1 of Umezawaea sp. NPDC059074. Taxonomy (NCBI): domain Bacteria; kingdom Bacillati; phylum Actinomycetota; class Actinomycetes; order Pseudonocardiales; family Pseudonocardiaceae; genus Umezawaea; species Umezawaea sp. NPDC059074. The sequence goes on along the minus strand of NZ_JBHYHC010000086.1, from coordinate 18,150 downwards.
GCTGCCGACGCATGACTCTGGCGAGTCGTCCTCTGGCGGGATTGTCAGCCACTGTGCATCCTTAAGTGTTACGGACCAGTAAGACCAGCACGCGAATCTCCGGACTCGGCTTCGGGTAGCCGCATTTCCACCTGGTCGCCAAGAGATTAACTCGTGCGAGGCCAACCGTGAGTCATTATCGCATTAGTCGGAGCGTCCGCACCCATCGCCACCTGCGCATGCGCGTTCCAAATCGATAGAAATCGACCCGTATCCTCTTCGGGCATCGCTCGTTTGGGTGGTCTTTACAGGGGTTGGCCAATAATGCGGTGATCGCCCGGAGTACTCCTTTCGGATACCTGGGCGAAACTCCATCAGCACGGTCGCACGGTTTCCCGACCCGACTGAGTCCCTCGATCGGGTGATTTTCACCTCTTGATGTTCACGCACTCCGCTCGGCGTCGACGCGCACTTCGCTGTCGACCCGTTGCCGAGGAATACGAGACCGTGTCGGATCGAACCGCGGCGGCACCGTCACATAAGGGCGCACCAGACCCGCGATGAGCAGCCCAGGAGCGATCAGCGGAACCACGGCCGACAACGTCACCGCCGTCGCGCTCGCGTGCAGCACCCCGCGCGGCAGCAGCGCGACCCGGTCCACCACGAACGCCCGCCGCCCCAGGAACGACAGGACCGCGAACACCGCGACCACCACGCCGAACGTGAGCAGCGCCCGGTGCACCGCGGCCGCGTACCCGATCGCCTCGGCCGCCACCAGCACCGCGAACCACCCGGTCGACGCCGCCAACCGCCCGCGCTCCGTCGTCACCGCCCACAGCAGCCCCGCGACGACGGCGAGGCCGGCCAGCACGTCCTGCCGGTCCCGGATCCACTCCCCCACCGCGTCGAGCCACCCGATCGGAATCCCGGCCCACCCGATGGGCCCGCGCACGACGGCGAGCGGCGAGAGCGGCGTGGCACCGACCTGCCCGACGATCCACGCGAACGTCCACGCCGACACGACCACCGCGACCACCACCTGCCACCGCGGACCGGTCACGACACACCGGCACAGCCGCACGAACTCCCGACGCTGATCCCTCACCCACCCCAGAGTGCCGCGAACCGCCCCCGAACAGTGCCGATTCACCCCGCTGCCCCACCGGTACCGCCCTTCAGGGGGAGTCCGATCACACGGTGTGCGGGGGCGAGCGGAGGGTGCTGGGGAGGGCGGAGGTGGGGGCGGGCGAGGCTCGGGGATCCGGGCGGAGGGCGGATCGCGGGGAATCCATGCCGATCGCTGATCGCGGGCCACGCGAGGGCCGTTGGGGGCGAGTTTCGGAGAGCGCTTCAGGCAGGGGTCGGGAGGGCTGGTGTCGGCCGGGCTGCTTCCGGAAGGCGGTCGAGCACGGCGGTTCCGGAGGGAGTGGCTGAGGTTGGGCGAGTGGGGCGAGTGCTGGATGAACGGCCCGTTCACAAGCACCAGCGACTCGGCCACGCGGACGACGACCCGATCAAGAGCACCAGGCACTCGGGCCACGCGGGCGATCAGCGCGATCGCGAGCACCCGGACACGTGGCCGCCGGGCATGAACGGTCCAACCACAAGCACCGAACGCTTAGCCGCGAGGGCAAACAGCCCGATCCGAGCACTAGTCGCTCGGCCGCAGACGAACGGCCCGTTCACAAGCACTGGATCCTCGGCCGCACACGGTCAACGGCCTGATCACAAACGCCAAGCCCCCGGCTGCACAGGCGAACGGTCCACTCACAAGCACCGCACCTGGCCGGGTGGGCAAACAGGCCGCTCCCGAGCACCAAGCGCTCAGCCACAAACGAACGGCCCGTTCACAAGCACAGGATCCTCGGCCGCACACGGTCAACGGTCCGATCACGAACGCCAAGCCCCGGCCGCCCAGGCGAACGGTCCGCTCACAAGCATCGCGCGCCTGACCCCGCGGGCAAACAGCTCGATCGCGAGCACCAACCGCTCAGCCACAGACGAACGGACCGTTCGCTTGCACCGGATGCTCGGCCGAGCGAAGTGAACGGTCCGGTCACGGGCACGGGGCACTTGAGCGCGTGGGGTGAACGGTCCATTCACCAGCATCGCGCCCCCGGCCGCGTGGGGTGAACGGTCTGTTCACCGGCGCTGGATGCTTGGTCGCGCGGGTGAAGGGTGTGGTGTGACCAAGCCGGTTGGGGTTGCCAGCCCGATGACACCGACCCGGAGTCCCGCCACGAGCGACATCGGTCGTCAGTGCTTGGCCGCGGGGATGATGGCGTGATGATGCTTGCCCGGCGTACCCGCCACGAGAAGCTCTCGGCCCTGCTCGCGTCGTGCACCGATGGCGAACTCGGCTCCCTCCTGGAAACGGGGCGGGCGGGCAGTGTGGGGGTGGGTGGCGGCTCGGCGGTGGTCGACGTCGATGGCGTGCCGGTGTTCGCGAAGCGCATTCCGCTGACCGACAAGGAGGTCGCCCGTCCGCAGTCCACCGCGAACCTGTTCGACCTGCCGTTGTCCTGCCAGTACGGCGTCGTCAGCCCTGGGATCAACACCTGGCGGGAGTTGGCCGCGAACCTGGTCGTCACCGAAGCCGTGCTGGACGGCGAGACGGAGTCGTTTCCGCTGCTCCACCACTGGCGGGTGTTGCCCGGTCGGGCGCCTATCGCGGCCGAGCACGCCGACATCGACGGGGTCGTCGCCGCGCTGGACGGTTCGTCTGCCGTGCGGGCCCGCCTGGAAGCCTTGGCTGCCGCGACGTGCAGCCTCGTGCTGTTCGGCGAGTACCTCCCGTACCCGCTGGACGACTGGTTGGCCGAGGATCCGGCGGGCAAGGCCGACACGGTCGAGCGGGAGCTGTCGCTGATCGTGGGCTTCCTGCGCCGTCGTGAACTGCTGCACATGGACGGGCACTTCGGCAACATGCGCTCCGACGGCGAGCGGATCTACCTCACCGACTTCGGGTTGGCGACCTCGCCGCGGTTCGACCTGTCGGCCGCCGAGCGCGACTTCGTCCGGCGCAACGCCACGCACGACGCGGGCTACGCGTCCATGCGGCTGGTGAACTGGCTGGTGACCGCGGTGTGCGGGGTGCCGGCCGCCGTCGTTCCCTCAGCCTGCTACGAGTACGTGCTCCGGTGCGCCGATGGGCACATCCCGGATGACGTGCCGCCCGCCGTGGCCGCGATCCCGGCCCGGCACGCACCGGCCGCCGCGACGACGAGCACCTTCTACTGGCGGCTGTTCGGTGGTGACATCACCGCCGAGTATCCCGGCCCGTAACGCTGACCGACATCACCCGCCGCGCCGCCAGAGCCGCGCCGATGTGCTGCAAGTCCGCGGGCCGGGCGGGGTCGAGGCCGGTCAACGCCGTCACTCGGCGCAGGCGGTAGTCGACGGTGTTCGGGTGCAGGTGGAGGCGGGCCGCGGTGCGGCGGCGGTTGAGGTTCTCCGCCAGGTACAGCTCCAACGTCGGCAGCAGGTCGGGGTTGTCGGACAAGGGGTCCAGCAGGGCCGCCAAGGCGGCTGTGGCGGGGGTGACCTGGCTGAGCTGGTACTCCAGCAGGACGTCTTCCAGCCGGTACGCGCCGGGTGGGCGGTGGAGGCGGAGCACGATGTCCAGGACGTCGCGGGTCTGGTCGTGGACGCGGGGCAGGTCCGGGGTGGCGGCCACGGCGTGGGCCGCCGTGATGGGGACGCCTGTTGTGGTGGTCAGGCGGGTGATCAGGGCGGGGACGTCGTGGTCCGGTGGGAGCAGCACGACGCCGCCCTGGACGTCCAGGCGGTGCAGGACGGCGTGCAGCTCGTCCTGGACCCGGCGCAGGGCGCGGTGGGCGGCGATCGCGGAGTCGTCGTCCGGGTTGGGGCCGATCGACAGGACCAGGACCGCGTAGCGGTCGGCCACCCGTTCGGACAGGGCGGTGCCCGTCAGCAGGGCCGAGACCAGGGCGTGGCGGGTGTCGCGCTCGTGGCCGAAGATCGTTTGGCGTTCGTCCGCGTAGGCGGTGGCGACGACCGACATGGCGGTCTGCTGGAAGCGGAACACCAGGTCGGTGGCGCTCAGGACGTCGGCCAGGTCGTCCGGCCCGGCGTCGTCGAGGAGGGCGTGCCAGAGGGCGCGGACGCCGAGGCTGTACGCGGTGAGCACGGCTCCGAGCGGCACGCCCTCGGCGGCTCGGCGGGCGGCGGACACGGCCAGGTCCGCCAGGTCCGCCTCGGTCGGCGGGACGCCGGTGCGCAGCATCCGCTCCACGATCCGCAGGTTGGTCGCGGTGATCCGAGTGATGTCGCCGTCCAGCTCCTCGCGCGGCAGCGACTGGTACAGCGGGATCTCCGCCACGAACGTGGCCACGAGGTCGCGCGCGATGGCCCGGCTGCGGACGAGTTGTTCGTGCAGCGGACGGCCGTTCGCTGTGAGTTTGTGACCCGTCACAAGTACCCCTATCGGGTTTTGCGTGAACTCCCAGGAGCAGAAGACCGGTGTAGCCCACATCATGTCATCCAGGCCAGTTGGTGACCCTCAGGAGATGACCATGCGCAGGCTGCTACCAGTGCTGTTGGCGGCGTTGTCGATCACCGCCGTCACGACCGGGGCGGCGTCCGCCGCGCCGCGCTTCACCGAGTACGTCGCGCTCGGCGACTCGGCGGCCGCCGGGCCGCTGATCCCGAACCAGGACGTGCTGCACCTGGGCTGCCTGCGGTCCACGCGGAACTGGCCGAGCGTGCTGGCCGAGTCCCTCGGCGCGGCGACGTTCCGCGACGTGACCTGCTCCGGGGCCGTCGCCGACGACATGGAGGGCGGCCAGACCACGTTCCTCGGGCCCGTGCCGCCGCAGTTCGACGCGCTGACGCCGACGACGGACCTGGTGTCGTTGACCATCGGCGGCAACGACATCGGCCTGGTCGGGGCGGCGCTCGGGTGCGTCAACCTGCTGCCGGAGCCGATCGGGGTGTCGTGCGAGGCGCGGCTGACGGCCGGTGGCGTGGACCAGCTCGCGGCGAAGATCGACGCGTTCGGGCCGGAGTTCGCGGCCGTGCTGGACGGGATCCACGCGCGATCGCCGCACGCGAAGATCGTGGTCGTCGGGTACGGCACGTACATCCGGCCGGGCGGGTGCTACCCGGTGCAGCCGCTGTGGGGCCGCGACTCCGACTACCTCCAGGCGAGCATCGAGCGGTTGAACGGCGTGTTCGCGACCGAGGCCGCACGGCACGGGGCGACGTTCCTGGACATCGTGCCGCCCAGCGCCGGGCACGACGTGTGCGCGCCGATCCCCCAGCGCTGGTTCGAGGGCCTGGTGCCGACGACGGTCGCCGCTCCCCTGCACCCGAACCAGCGCGGCATGGCGGGCATCGGCGCCTACCTGGCGGACGCCTTGTCCGACAGCGTCTCGTAGACCTGGTAGACGCCGCTGTGGTCGTCGTCGCCGAACCCGAGTGCGCACATCGCCGAGTACAGCTGCTCGACGGTCGCCGTCACCGGTAGCGGCACGCCGATCTCGCGGCCCGCCTCGACCGCGAACACGAGGTCCTTCAACTGGTTCACCGCACGGCCGCCGGGGGCGAAGTCGTGCGTGAGCCACTTCTCCTTCTTCACGTCCAGCACCCGGCTGCCCGCGAGCCCGCCTTCCAGGACCTCCACCACGACCTCGGGGTCGAGCCCGCCCTTCACCGCGAGCGCCAGTGCCTCGGACACGGCGGTGAGGGTCGCCGCGACGACGATCTGGTTGCACGCCTTGGCCAGCTGCCCCGCGCCGAGCGGGCCGAGGTGCCGCACGGTCGTGCCGAGCGCGGCGAAGTACGGCCGCAGCCGCAGCACGTCGTCGGCGTGGCCGCCGACCATGATGCTCAACGTCGCCGCGTCCGCCCCGACGTCGCCGCCGCTGACCGGCGCGTCGACCAGCCGGACGTCCGGCAGCCGGTCGCCGAGCGCGCGGATCGCCGTCGGCGACACGGTGCCCATCACGACCAGCAGCGGCCTCTCCACGCCCGCCTTCTTCCAGCCCGCGAGGAGCCCGTGCTCGCCCGCCAACACCTCGACGACGTCCGGGAGGTCGGGCAGGACGGTGAGCACGATCGGCAGCGCGGCCTCGGCGGGCGTCGCGGCGGCGACGGCCCCGGCGGACCTGGCCTCGCCGTCACGGCCGGGCGTGCGGTTCCAGACGGTGACCGGGAAGCCCGCGCGGGCCAGGTTGCGGGCCATCGGCAGGCCCATGGCCCCCATGCCCAGCACGGCGATCGGATCTTGGCGCATCCGCGCATCCTCGCCCCCCGGCCGGGAGTCGGCAACGGGTGCGGTGTCCGATCATGGGTCGTTCCTAAGATAGGTGGCCATGAGCATCGAGCGGCTGCGACGGCACCCCGGTTACCTGGTGCTCCAGTTGTCCAAGCACGCCAGGCGGATCAGCACGACCGTGAGCAAGGACGGGTTGCGCGCGCCGCACGTGGCGGTGCTCGCGCTGCTCGCGGAGAGCGGTCCGTGCTCGCAGAAGGAGATCAGCGACGCCGCGCGCATCGACCCGAGCGACCTCGTGACGCTGCTCGACGACCTGGAGCGCGAGGACCTGGCGAGCAGGCACCGCGACGAGCGGGACCGCAGGCGGTACGCCGTGGAGATCACCGAGCCGGGGCGGACGCTGCTGGGCGCGCGGCTCGGGGACGCGGCGGAGATCGACGACCTGCTGTTCGGGGGATTGACAGCGGGGGAACGCGACCAGTTGGCTGATCTGTTGCTGAAGGCCTACGCGCATCACGAGGTGCGGCGCTGAAGGGGCGGTCCGGGGTGTAGATTAGATGTTCTGCGCGCGCGCTCTGGGGGCACGCAGAATAGTCAGGCCAAAAAACCTGACGACAAAGGACGGTATCGAGAAATGAGGCACGTTGTCAAGCCCCTCCGATGACCTCCGGCTCCGGGAAATCTCCTCGGAGCAGGAGTACGTGTCGATGCTGTACGGCAGGCTGGACGACCTCCGCGAGCAGAGCTCGAAGCGACTGGCGGGTGCGCTTCGGCAGACCGGTGGCACGCACCAGATGCGCTCGGAGCGGGACACCTCCGTCGCCATGTACTCGGACCAGCTGGCCCAGTACAGCGCGGTGGAGAACGGCCTGTGCTTCGGTCGCCTGGACTTCCACGAGGGCGAGCGGTTCTACATCGGTCGCATCGGTCTGTTCGACGAGGACAAGGAGTACGAGCCGCTGCTGATGGACTGGCGCGCCCCCGCGGCGCGGCCGTTCTACCTGGCGACCGCGGCGTCGCCCGACGGCGTGCGCAGGCGCAGGCACATGCGCACGAAGCAGCGCACCGTCGTGGCGTACGACGACGAGGTCCTGGACATCAACTCGACCGAGCCGAGCCGCAACGAGGGCCTGACCGGCGAGGCGACGCTGCTGGCCGCGGTGAACGCGAACCGCACCGGGCAGATGAGCGACATCGTCGCGACCATCCAGGCCGAGCAGGACAAGATCATCCGCACCGAGCTGAACGGCGTCGTCGTCGTGCAGGGCGGTCCGGGCACCGGCAAGACGGCGGTGGCGCTGCACCGCGCGGCGTACCTGCTGTACACGCACCGCAGGCAGCTCGCGAAGCGCGGCGTGCTCGTGGTGGGCCCGAACGCGACGTTCCTGCGCTACATCGGCCAGGTGCTGCCCTCGCTCGGCGAGACCGGCGTGCTGCTGTCGACCGTCGGCGAGCTGTACCCCGGCCTCACGGCGGTCGGCCGCGAGTCCGTGGAGGCCGCGGCGATCAAGGGCCGAATCCAGATGGCGGACGTCGTCTCGCACGCGATCAAGGACCGGCAGGAAGCGCCGGGCATGATCGAGATCCCGTTCGAGCAGGACACGCTGCGCCTGGACCGGCGCGCGATCTCCGACGCCCGCGGCCGCGCGCGGCGCACCCGCAGGCCGCACAACGAGGCCCGGCGCACGTTCGTCCGCGAGATGATCTCCACGATGGCCAACCAGGCCGTGAACAAGCTGGGCAGGCACCTGCTCGACTCGGACGACATCGAGGAGATCCGCCGCGAGCTGCGCGAGGACGAGAACGTCCAGAACGCGCTGGCCCGGCTGTGGCCGACGCTCACCCCGCAGCAGCTGCTGTCCGAGCTGTTCTCCTCGGCCAAGCGGCTGGCCGCCGCCGCGCCGCGGATGAGCAAGGAGGACCGGGCGCTGCTGCTGCGCGCGCCGGACGCCGAGTGGACGCCCGCGGACGTGCCGCTGCTCGACGAGGCGGCGGAACTGCTCGGCGAGGACGACGCGGAGGCCAAGGCGAAGGCCGAACGGCAGCGCCGCCAGGCGATCGACTACGCCCAGGGCGTGCTCGACATCCTCGACCTGGAGGACGACGCCGACCCGGAGATCCTGATGGCCCACGACCTGATGGACGCCTACCGGCTGGCCGAGCGGCACGGCGGCGAGACCTACGAGACGGCCGCCGAACGCGCGGCGGCGGACCGGACGTGGACGTTCGGGCACATCATCGTCGACGAGGCGCAGGAGCTGTCGGCGATGGCGTGGCGCACGCTGATGCGCCGCTGCCCCAGCAAGTCCATGACCGTCGTCGGCGACATCGCCCAGACCGGCGACATCGCGGGCGCCACCTCGTGGGGCCAGGTCCTGTCGCCGTACGTGATGGACCGGTGGAAGCTCACCGAGCTGACCGTCAACTACCGCACGCCGTCGGAGATCATGGCCGTGGCGGCGGACGTGCTGGCGAGCGTCGACCCCGAACTGGTGCCGCCGACGTCGGTGCGCGACAGCGGCGTCGAACCGTGGCACGCGCGGGTCGACGACTTGGCGGCCGACCTGCCCGCGCTGGTCGCGCGCGAGGTCGCCGAGATCGGCGAGGGCAAGCTGGCGGTCATCGTGCCCGCCGCCCGGCTCGCGGACCTCGGCGACGCCGTCACGGCGGGCGTGCCGGGCGCGGCCGTGGGCAACCAGTCGTCCGCGCTGGACTCGCGCGTCGTGGTGCTCGGCGTGGTCGACGCGAAGGGCCTGGAGTTCGACGCGGTGGTGGTCGTGGACCCGGCGGGCATCCTCGCCGAGTCACCGCGCGGGGCGAGCGACCTGTACGTCGGGCTGACGCGGGCGACGCAGCGGCTGGGCGTCGTGCACACCGACGACCTGCCCGAGGTGCTGAGCCGGTTGAAGGACGCGCCGACGCCGGTCTGAAACAAAATGGCTGTCGAGGCCACCGCAGAGGGTGGTGGCCTCGACAGCCAGACGTGAGACATTAAAGAACTCGTGGGATCAGTAACGTGGGAATCCGGTTGCGTAGGCCGGGGACAATAACGTTGTCAGTGGGTGACGCGGTTATCACGTTCCGTCCCCGAGGCCGTGCTCCAGGGCAGGGAGCTGCGGCTTCGTGGTCGAACACGGTGCGTGTAGCTATTACACCGTCAGAGTCATAATCAAACGCCTTTCGTCTGACAATCTAATCCTCCGCAGGACCCCGGACGTTACCGAAGAAATGTCGTAACTATCATTGCGCCAACCGGACCAGTGCTTTGACCGAATCGGACCGCTGGGGCCACCGCAGAGGGTGGCGGCCCCACCGGTCGCCGAGTGCGCCCCCGTGAGCGGCTCATCCGGTCAACGAGCGGGGGCCGTCGGGGATTCGCGGCGAAAGGCTGATCGGTTCGTTTCGTGATCATCCCGTGAGGAAGTTCGACCGGTCGGATCAGCGGGTAGACCGAATGATCCAACGACGTGACGGCCGAGCGGCCGCAGGCACGCGAAAACCCCGCGCGAGTGGTCGGCGCGGGGTTGGCGGCGGCGGGCCGGGAGGACCGCGGCGGGCGCGGTCCTCCCGAGCGGAACGGTCTACGCCGCTTCGGGCAGCTCCGAGGAGTGGTGGGTGATGATCATCCACTTCCCGTCGATCTTCTCGTAGACGAACGTGTACCGGGCGTCGATGTGGACCGTGCCCCCTCCCCTCTTCAGGGTGAAGCGGCAGATGCCCGAGTCGATCGCCTCGGTCGACCGCAGCACCCGCACGTAGGACTTCAGCACCACGCCGAGCGGCCGGTCCCGCTGGAAGCGGGCGAAGTAGTCGACGATGCCCGCGCGGTCCGTGCGGACCTCGTTGGACAGGGTGGGGAGCAGCACCGCGTCCGGCGTGTACCGGTCGGCGACCTTGTGCGGGTCGCCGGTGGCGAGGGCGGCGTTCCACTCCGCGTACAGCGCGGCGATCTCCCCCACGGCGGGCCAGTAGGTGATGGTGCGGGTGGTGTCCAGCAGTTCGCTCATGGCGGTTCTCCCCGACAGCTGAGGAAGTGACTCCGTCCACTGTCGACGTCCAACGCCCGCAGGACATCCCCTAGGTGTCGCCGGAGCACCCCAGGAAACGCGTAGGGGTGGTTTAGCGCAGGTGGTCCACCAGGTGGTCCAGCGCGGCCAGCGCGCGGACCACGTCGGCGCGCTCACCGGCCTCCAGCTTGTCCAGCGCGGCGCCGATGCGCTTCTCGTGCGCGCTCTGCCACACCGCCAGCTGGTCGTGCCCCTGGGAGGTCACGGACAGCCGTGCGACGCGGCGGTCGGCGGGGTCGCCCGCGCGGGAGACCAGGCCGGACTCGATGAGCTGGCCGACGAGGCCGCTGACCGTGTTGGGGGCGAGGCGGAGTTCGCTCGCCAGGTCGCCGACCCGCATGGGCGCCCGTTCGGCGAGGGTCTGGAGCAGTTCGATCTGGGCCATGGGCAGCGATTCCCACGGCCAGTCCGACCTGATGCTGGTCCTCAACGCCCTGCGCAGCCGGGTCACCACGTCGGTGAGCGTCCGGGCCTCATCTGACATGGGAGGAGATTACCGACCACGTTAGCTCTGACTCAGATATAATCGGTCGCAGATGGATCATGGGACGCGAGGGTGGCGGTGGTTCGTCGCGGAGTCACCACGTCCGCGGCGGGTCGCGACGTGGGCGGGCGCGCCCTGGCTGGTGATCGCCACGGTCTGCTTCGGCGCGTTCATGGGCCAGTTCGACGCGAGCATCGTGACGCTCGCGTTCCCCTCGCTGGCCGCGCACTTCGCCGTGCCGCCCGCCGCCGTCGAGTGGGTGTCGCTGTCCTACCTGCTGGCGCTGGTCGCGCTGCTGGCCGCCGTCGGCGGGCTGGCGGACGTGCTCGGCCGCAAGCTGGTCTACATCTACGGCTTCGCCGTGTTCACCGGCGCGTCGGTCGCCTGCGCGCTCGCGCCGGACCTGACGGCGCTGGTCGTCTTCCGGGTCGTGCAGGGCGTCGGGGCGGCGATGCTCCAGGCCAACAGCGTGGCGCTGGTCGTGACGAGCGTGCCGCGCGAGCGGATGCGGACCGCGCTGGGCGTGCAGGCCGCGGCGCAGGCGCTCGGGCTGGCGCTGGGGCCGACGGTCGGCGGCCTGCTGGTGGGCACGCTGGGCTGGCAGGCGGTGTTCGCGATCAACGTGCCGATCGGCGTCGTGGCGATGGTCGCGGGCCACTACCTGCTGCCGCGCACGGTGGAGAAGTCCGCGCGCACGCGGTTCGACCTGCCGGGCACGGTGCTGCTGGCCGCGACCACGACGGCCGCGCTGCTCGCGTTGTCCGGGGTGTCCGGGCTCGAGGTTCCGGTGCTGCCGCTGCTGGCGGCGGCCGTGGTCGCGGCGGTGCTGCTGTGGTGGTGGGAGCGGCGGGTGGACGCGCCGCTGCTGGACTTCGGGCTGCTGCGGGCCGCGCCGATCAGCCGGGGGCTGCTCGGGGCGCTGTGCGGCTACCTGGTGCTGTTCGGGCCACTGGTGGCGGTGCCGTTCGCCTCGACCGGGTCCGCGCTCACGACGGGGCTCACGCTCACCGCGCTGCCCGCCGGGTTCGCGGTCGCGGCCACCCTCGGCCCGAGGCTGTTCCCCCGCGCGCTGGCGACGGCGCGGGTGGGCGCGTGGCTCGCCGCGGCGGGCGCGCTCGTGCCGGTCGTGGCGCCCGGCGAACTGGTTCCCGCGCTGGCGCTGCTGGGGTTCGGGCTCGGCGTGTTCACGCCCGCCAACAACGCGGCGGTGATGGCGGCCCTGCCCGCGGGCAAGGCCGGGCTGGGCGGCGGGCTGGTGAACACGACCCGCGGTCTCGGGACCGCGCTGGGCATCGCGATCACCACGTTCGTGCTGCACAACGGGGGCGCTCACGCCCTGCGGACGACGTTCGCGGTGCTGACCGCCAGCGCGATCGTGTGCGCGTTGTCCACACCGGTGCTCCGAACCCGTGGCGGCACCTACACTCGGTGGCTCCTGCGGCTACGACCGAAGTAGGCGGTGCGCGGTGGAACTGGTGAACTGGGTGCCCGCCGGCGTCGACACCGGCTTACCCAGCGCTTCCCGCTTATACGACTACCTCCTCGGCGGCGGCCACAACTTCGCCGCGGACCGCGCGCTCGGCGAGGAGTTCCTCAAGGCCCAGCCCAATGCGCGCGCCATCGCCCGGCTCAACCGCTCGTTCCTCCGCCGCGCCGTCCTGTTCCTGATCGACCGCGGCGTCCGCCAGTTCCTCGACCTCGGGTCGGGCATCCCCACCGTCGGCAACGTCCACGAGGTCGCGCGCCGAGCGGCCCCGGACTCGCGGGTCGTCTACGTCGACTACGAGGACGTCGCCGTCGCCCACTGCCGGTTGATGCTCGAAGGCGACCCGCTGGCGACGATCGTGCAAGAAGACCTGACCGAGTCCGCCGCCGTGCTGGCGGCGGCCCGCCGGACCGGCCTGCTCGACCTCGCCGAACCGGTGGGGCTGCTGGCGGTCGGCGTCCTGCACTTCCTCCCGCCCGAAGGCGACCCCGCGGCCGTGCTCGGCGCCTACCGCGCCGCGCTGGCGCCCGGCAGCCACTTGGCGCTCTCGCACTTCACGGCCGACCTGCAGCCCACCGAGACCGCCGGGATCGTCGAGGTGATGAAGCGGAGCGCCAACCCGGTGTTCCCCCGCACCCGCGCGGAGATCGCCGCCCTGTTCGCCGGGTTCGACGTGGTGGACCCCGGTGTCGTGCCGCCGCCGCTCTGGCGGCCCGAGAGGATCGCCGACGACGACCCGGCGAAGGCGGGCCTCTTCGCGGGCATCGGCCGCAAGGCGTGACGGCGGGCACGGGGAACGGGAGCATGACCACGCCGGAGCCGCCGCCCCGCACTCGCAGGCAGGAACTCGCCCGCGAGTGGATGAAGGCCGTCTACTCCACGACGTACGTGCCGATGTCGTCCACCGAGATCGAGCTGTACCTGCTCGACCTGGTGGACGTGATCGCCGACGCCCTGCAGGCCGAGCCGTTCACCGCCGCGCCCGTCGCGGTCGTCGGCGACCGGATGGTCGAGGCGCACTTCACCGGCCCGGACACGTTGCAGCGCACCGTGGAGGTGCTCGGCCGCACGCTGCTGTTCACCCCCGAACTGGCGGGCGTGGACCGGTTGGCGGAGAAGGTCGTCGCGATACTGGGCACGCTCGGGGCGCGGTTCGCGACCGCGATGCGGCTCGACGCGTTCGACCAGCAGGAGGAGATCAAGTGGGCGCTCCTCCAGGCGAAGCAGGGTGTCGAGCGGACGCTGAAGGTGAGCGAGGCGCGGTTCCGCGAGGTGTTCGACGCCTCCGCGCTGGGCATCGCGATCACCGACCTGGAGGGCTCGGTCGTCGAGGCGAACGAGGCCATGGCGACGATCCTGGGCGGTGACGGCGACCTCGTCGGCGAGTCGCTGCTGGCCCGCTTCCACCCCGAGGACGCCCGGCTGCTGACCGAGTCCTACCGCCACGTGCGCGAGGGCGTGGTCGACCGGTTCCGCGAGCAGCGCAGGCTCGTGCGGTCCGACGGCGAACCCGCGTGGGTGCACCTGGCGGTGTCGCTGCTGCGCGACGCCGACGGCGAGCCCGCGTACCACGTGACGATGGTCGAGGACGTCAGCGAACTGCACCTGATGCAGAAGAACCTGGACTTCCTGCTGCTGCACGACTCCCTCACCGGCCTGTCGAACCGACAGCACTTCATCACCCAGCTGGAGGCCGTGCACAGCCGGTCCGAGCGCGGGATCACCCTGTACCACCTGGACCTCGACTCGTTCTCGCTGATCAACAACGGTCTGGGCCACGGCACCGGCGACCGGCTGCTGAAGCAGACCGCGCGACGGCTGTCGGCCGTCGTCGCGGACGAGGACGCCGTCGTGGCGCGGATCGGCGGCGACGAGTTCGCCATCGTGGTCGACAACTCGGCGACCTCGCCCGGTGTCACCACGATGATCGACCTGATCAACGAGGAGCTGGCCGAGCCCACGTTCGTGGACGACCGCGGCATCGCGCTCACCGCGACCATCGGCGTGCTGGACCGGCCGTCCCCCGAGTGGACCGTCGGCGAGCTGCTGCGCGCGGCCAACATGACGCTGCACCAGGCGAAGGCCAAGGGGAAGCGCCAGTGGCTGCCCTACGACCCGCACGAGGACTCGCGGCACCGGACGTGGGCGGACATCGCCGCGTCCATGCCGGGGGCGCTGGAGAACGGCGAGATCGAGGTCGACTTCCAGCCGGTCGTCGCGCTGGCCGACCGCAGCGTCATCGGCGTGGCCGCCCAGCTGCGCTGGGGGTCGTGGGGGCACCGGCAGTGCCTGGAGCTGGCGGAGGAGACCGGGCTGTCGCTGCCGATCGGGCAGTGGCTGCTGCGCCACGCCGGGGAGCGGATGGCGGACTGGCACGCCGACACGACCCTCGCCGCCGTGCCGCTGCACGTGTCGCTGAGCCCGATGCAGTCCCGCGACGAGGACCTCGTCGGCGCGGTGAAGCGCACGCTGGACGAGACGGGCCTGCCCGTGGCCGAGCTGCGGATCACGGTCAACACCGGCGCGGTGCTCACCGGCGGCAGCGACGACAACGTCCAGGTGCTCGCCGACTCCGGCATCCGCACCGGGCTCAACGCGTTCCACGGCGGCCAGGACGAGCTGGCGCTGCTGACCGAGCTGCCGGTCGACTCGGTGGTGATCGCGGGCGCGGACGTGCGCAGGCTGGCCGCCGAACCGGACCGGGACTCGGTGCTGCACAACGCGATGACCGCGCTGGTGTCGGTCGTGCACCAGGCGGGCGTGACCGTCGTGGCCACCGGCGTCGCGAGCGAGGACGAGGCGGACTGGTGGGCGAAGATCGGCGCCGACGCCGCGCAGGGCGACTTCTACGCTCCACCGCTGCCCGCCGACGAGGTCGCGGGGCTGTTCGCCCGCGACTAGAGCTGCTTCACCGCCGTGAGCAGCTTGGTCAGCGAGTCCTTGGCGTCGCCGAACAGCATCGTGGTCTTGGTGTTGTAGAGCAGCTCGTTGTCGATGCCCGCGAAGCCCGGCCGCATGGACCGCTTCATGAACACCACGGCCCGCGCGCGGTCCACGTCGAAGATCGGCATGCCGTAGATGGGGCTGGTGGGCTCGTCGCGCGCGCCGGGGTTGACGACGTCGTTGGCGCCGACGACGAGCGCCACGTCCATGCTCGTCATGCCGGGGTTGACGTCGTCGAGCTCCTTGAGCTGCTCGTAGGGCACGTCGGCCTCGGCCAGCAGCACGTTCATGTGGCCGGGCATCCGGCCCGCGACCGGGTGGATGCCGTAGCTGACGTCGATGCCGCGTCCCTCCAGCAGCGTCACGAGTTCGCGCGCGGCGTGCTGGGCCTGCGCCACGGCGAGGCCGTAGCCGGGCACGATGACGATGGAGTGCGCGTAGCCCAGCAGGATCGCGACGTCCTCGACGGTGCCGGAGCGGACGGTCCGCGACTCCTCGCTGTGCGCCTGCGCGACGGTCGCGGTGAACGCGCCGAACAGGATGTTCGCCAGCGGCCTGCCCATGGCCTGCGCCATCATCCGGGTCAGCAGCGTGCCGGACGCGCCGACGAGCGTGCCCGCGACGATCAGCAGGGTGTTCGCCAGCACATAACCGGACGCGGCGACCGCGAGACCGGTGAAGGCGTTGAGCAGCGAGATGGCGATGGGCACGTCCGCGCCGCCGACCGGCAGCACGAAGGCGACGCCGAGCAGCAGCCCGGCGACCGTCAGCGCCACCAGCAGCGCGGTGGACGACGTGGTGAGCACGGCGACCGCCAGCACGAGGCTCGCGACCGCGACGCCGATGCTCAGCACCCGGCCCGCGGGCAGCACGACCGGGCGGGTGGTCATGATCTCCTGGAGCTTCGCGAACGTGACGAGGCTGCCGGAGAAGCTGACCGAGCCGATCAGCACCGTGAGCACGGTGGCGACGCGGAACAGCAGCTCGCCGCCGTCGTGGAACTCGGCCAGCGCCACGAGCGCCGCCGCCGCGCCGCCGACCCCGTTGAACAGGGCCACCATCTGCGGGATGGCGGTCATCTTCACCGACCGCGCCGCGGGCACGCCCACGACCGCGCCCAGCGCGATGGCGACCAGGATCCACGGTCCGTTGTGGACGGCCCCGTGCAGGAACGCCGTGACGACGGCCAGCGCCATGCCCGCCGCGCCGAGCAGGTTGCCCGCGCGGGCGAACCGCGGGGTGCTCAAGCCCTTGAGCGCCAGCAGGAAGCACAGCGCGGCGACGAGGTAGGCCAGCTGGACGCTCATCGCTTGTGCCCCTTGAACATCTCCAGCATCCGGTCGGTGACCACGAACCCGCCCACGACGTTGACGGTCGCGAGGAACACCGCGAGCAGGCCGAGCACGAGCCGCGCGCCGCCCTCGGCGGCGCCGGTGATGATGATCGCGCCGACCAGGATCACGCCGTGGATGGCGTTGGCGCCCGACATCAGCGGCGTGTGCAGGATCGTGGAGACCTTCGAGACCACCTCGAAGCCCACGAACGCGGCCAGCACGAAGATCGTCAGCAGGTCGATCACAGCAGCCCCCTGGTCGGCTCGTGCCGCACCTCGCCCGCGTGGGTCAGGCAGCACCCGGCGAGGACCTCGTCGGTGAGGTCGGGCTCCACCACGCCGTCCTTCGCCATCATCATCAGCAGGTTCGCCGCGTTGCGCGCGTACAGCTTGCTGGCGTGCACCGGCATCCCGCTCGGCATGTTGCGGGCCCCGTGCACGAGCACCTCGCCGACCCACACCTCCTCGCCCGCCACGGACGCCGCGCAGTTGCCGCCGGACTCGGCGGCGAGGTCGACGACGACCGAGCCGGGCGCCATCGCCTTGAGCATGTCCGTGGTGACGAGCACCGGGGCCGCCCGGCCGGGGATGGCGGCGGTCGTGATCACCACGTCCGACGCGGCCACCCGTTCGGCGATCAGCTCCCGCTGGCGTTCGAGGAACGTCTCGGACTGCTCGGCCGCGTACACGCCCTGCTGGGTCTCCAGCGGCAGCTCCACGAACCGCGCGCCCAGGCTGCGCACCTCCTCCGCGGCCGCCGCGCGCACGTCGTAGGCCTCCACGACCGCGCCGAGCCTGCGGGCGGTGGCGATGGCCTGCAACCCGGCCACGCCCGCGCCCAGCACGAGCACCTTCGCGGGCGGCACCGTGCCCGCCGCGGTGGTGAACATGGGCAGGAAGCGCGGCAGCCGTTCGGCGGCCACCAGGACCGCGCGGTAACCGGCCACCAGTGCCTGGGAGGACAGCGCGTCCGCGCCCTGCGCCCGCGTCACGCGCGGCAGCAGGTCGAGGCTGAACGAGGTGACGCCGCGCTCGGCCAGCACCCGCACCAGGTCGAGTTCGTTCGACGGCGACAGGAAGCTGATCGTCACGTCGCCCGCGCGCAACCGGCGCGCCTGGGCGATCTCGAGTGGTTGGACGGACAGGACCACTTCCACTTCGCCGACCGGATCGTGCCCGACGACCTGCGCGCCCGCCGCCCGGTACGCCGCGTCGGCGGCGTGCGCGTGCGTGCCCGCACCAGATTGGACGTCCACGGCAAGACCCGCGCCGAGCAGGGTGCGCACCGTGTCCGGAACGCACGCCACCCGGCGCTCGGCGGGCCGCGTCTCCGCGGGAATGCCGACTCTCACACCCGGCAACGCTAGCCGCCGGAAGTGATCTAGACCACAAAAGGCTTTTAACCGTGATCGCCGTACGCCCGTACGGCTCAGCCGCCGACCGACGCGGCGCACGCGGCCCGCACCGCCCGGAGTGGCCCTTCCCGCCGCCTGGCACGGCCCGGGGGTGCCCCCCCACCCCGGTGGGGGGGGTCACCGGCCCCCCGGCCCGGGAGTTGGTAACCCGGCCCACCCCCCGGGGGGCGCCCGGGGCGTAATTTTGGCGGTGTGATTAAAAAAA
>NZ_JBHYHC010000085.1:0-40100 GCF_042738955.1 Umezawaea sp. NPDC059074 | reverse complement strand
TTGACATGACGAAAGAGGGTGGGATATTTGGCGCAACCGGGGGTTAGCCCTCCCCAACACCCACCCTCGAACACGCGACCCAAACGGCCCTACGCAAGCGGAGGCGGCGGCAGGCGGTAGGTCGCAGGCGTTCGGGACAGTCGGATCGGGTTCGCCACAAGATCAACCCCGCCAACATCCACAACGGGCTCCAACCCAAGATCCGCGGCCAACCCAAACGCCCCAGCGAGGTCGTTCACCGGCCCACAAGGCACCCCCACCGGCGTCAACACCTCAAACCACTCCGGCGCCGTCTTCTCCAACAACAAAGGCCCCAACAGCCCCATCAACTCATCCACATGCGCAACCCGACCCGAGTTGGAAGCAAACCGCGCATCCACCCCAACCCCCAACACCGAACACAACCGCCGAAACTGCCGATCGTTCCCCACAGCCAACACCATCGGCCCATCAGCAGCCCGCACAACCTCATAAGGCGCAATAGAAGGATGCCGATTCCCCAACATCCCCGGCACCACCCCCGCCGCCGTGTACCCAGCACTCTGGTTCACCATCGACGACAGCAACACCGACAGCAGGTCAACCTCCACCAACTGCCCTTCCCCAGTGGCATCCCGATGCCGCAAAGCAGCCAAAATCCCCACCGCCGCGTGAACCCCGGTCAACACGTCCACCAACGCCACCCCGGCCTTCACCGGCTCCCCACCCCGCTCCCCGGTGACGCTCATCAACCCACCCACGGCCTGCACCAGCAGGTCGTACCCAGGCAACTCCCGCCCCTTACCAGCCCCAAACCCGGTAACCGAGCAGTACACCAACCCAGGCCGCTCAGCACGAAGCGCCGAGTACCCCAACCCGAACCGCTCCATCACCCCAGGCCGAAAGTTCTCCACCACGACATCGGCCCGACCCACCACCTCCCGAGCAGCAGCAAGCCCCTCAGCAGTCCCCAAATCCACCACCACAGAAGACTTGTTCCGATTCACCGACAAGAAATAAGTAGCCTGCCCACCAGCAAAGGGCGGCCCCCACCCCCGAGTCTCATCCCCACCAGGCGGCTCGATCTTCACGACCTCCGCCCCGAGATCCGCCAGCAACATCGTCGCGTAGGGAGCAGCCAGCACCCGCCCGAAATCCGCGATCACCAGCCCACCCAACGCGCTCACGTCACCTGCCCCTTCAACCGCATGGCCGCCAACACCCGATCCTGCGCCAACGCCCGAGCGGCCTCATGCGTGGTCACCCCAGTACGCGCAGCCTCCCGAACCACCAACCCAGCATTCCCCCGCAACTTCGACGACACGGCAGTCATCACCGTCGAAGGCACCACCGGAAACGGCGAATACCGCGCATCCATCCCAAAAGCAGCCGCGATGATCCCACCAGCGTTGGCGATGAAATCCGGCACCACAGTGATTCCCCGAGCCGCCAAAACCGCCTGCGCAGCAGCGGTAGTAGGCAGATTCGCCCCCTCCACCACCATCCGGGTATCGACCCGCCCAGCCCAGTCCTTGTCGATCACATCCTGAGTAGCCGCGGGCACCAACACGTCACACGGCGCCAACAACTCCTTCCCCAACGGCAACACCCGCCCGTACTCCGCCACAGCCGCGTCCCCGACCGACTCCCGCAACGCCAACAACCGCGCCACGTCCAACCCGTCCGGATCGTGCAGCGCACCGTGCACGGACGACACCGCGACCACCACAGCCCCCAGCTCGGAGAACCGCCGAGCCGCCGCCGCCCCCACCGCCCCGAACCCCTGGATCGCGATCCTCTTGCCCCGCACCGACTCCGTCAGCTCGTCGGCCACCTCCGCGACCCCGAACCCGGTCACGCCCAGCTCGTCGTACGGCAGCCCGCCCAACGCCGCAGGCGCGCCCATCATCGCCCCGCGATCGCCCAGCTCGTCCTGCACGATCGCCGCGTCCCGCTCGGTCAACCCCACGTCCAACCCGAGCACGTACTCGCCCGGCACCTCGTTCGACAGCGCCCGCGCGAACGCCCGCAGCGCCTTCTCCTTGTGCGGAGAGGCGGGGTCGAACACGATCCCCGCTTTCGCGCCGCCGAAGAACAGGTCGACGGCCGCCCACTTCCACGTCATCACCCGCGCCAGCCGGGCGATCTCCCCGGTGGTCACCTCGGGCCCCATCCGGGTCCCGCCCTTGCCCATCCCGCGGGCGGTGTTGTCGATGACCAGGACGCCCTTCATCCCGGAACGCCGATCGGACACCGTGACGACCTTCTCCGGTCCCCACTCGTCCATGAGCTGCAGCACGTCGGTCATCGGTGTCCTTCAGACGGTGTTGAGTTCGGGCCGGTGGGCGTTGGACGCGAACCGGTTCGCGTCCAACGTAGACACGTCGACGACGGGCGGCCGCCCGAGGTACAGGTCGCGCACCACCTCGCCCACGGCGGGCCCCTGGAGGAACCCGTGCCCGGAGAACCCGGTCGCGTACAGGAACCGCCCCGGAGCCTCGCCGATCAGCGCGTTGTGGTCCGGTGTCACCTCGTACAGCCCGGCCCACCCGGTCGCGATCCCGACGTCGAGCAGGGCGGGCGCGCGCACGCCGATCGCCTCGGCCAGCCGCGGCAGCCACGCGTCCGAGCGGCCGAGGTGGAAGCCGGGTTCCTGGGCCGGGTCGGACATGCCCATCAGCAGCCCCCGGCCCTCGCGGTGGAAGTAGAACGACGACGCGAAGTCGATGGTGAACGGCACGACCGGCGCGAGGTCCGGGATCGGTTCGGTGCACACGATCTGCCGCCGCAGCGGCGTCACGGGCAGGTCCACCCCGACCATCTCGCCGATCCGCCGCGACCACGCGCCCGCCGCGCAGACCACCGCCGACGTCCGGATCACGCCCCGGTTCGTCACGACGGCGCTGATCCCGTCGCCGTCCGACCGGATGTCCACCACCTCGGTCCGCGTCCGCACCGAGACCCCCAACCGGCGGGCGGCAGTGGCGTAGCCCAGGACGACCGACTCGGGCGTGCAGTGCCCGTCGTCGGGGGAGTAGGCGGCCGCGAGCAGACCCTCGGTGGAGATCAGCGGCGACAACGCCTTCGCCTCCGCCACCTCCAGCATCCGGCTGGGCACGCCCAACCCGTTCTGCAACACCACGTTCCGCTCGAACGACGCCACGTCCGCCGCGTTCGACAGCAGGAACAGGTACCCGCTGCGGTGCAGGTCGATCTCCTGCCCCGGCCGTTCGCCGAACCGCGCGAACGCCTCCAGGCTGCGCGCCCCGAGCCGGACGTTCACCTCGTCGGAGAACTGCGCCCGCACCCCGCCCGCGGCCTTGCTGGTGGACCCCGACCCCAGCTCGTCGCGCTCCACCAGCACGACGTCGCGCACCCCGGCCTCGGCGAGGTGGAAGGCGGTGCTCACGCCCATCACCCCGCCGCCGACCACGACGACCTCAGCGGAGTCGGAACTCAAGGTCGGCCTCGATCTCCACGGTGTCCATCTGCGCCTTCTGCAACGACCCGGAGTAGTCCCAGTTCATCGACTGCCAGCGGGTGAACTGGTCGAGCACCCACATCCCGGACTGCCGGGATCCGTTGCCGGACTTGCCGTTCCCGCCGAACGGCAGGTGCGCCTCAGCTCCGGAGGTCGAGTTGTTGACGCTCACCATGCCCGCCCCGATGCCCGCGCGGAACCGGAACGCCTTGTTCGCGTCGGTCGTGTAGATCGCGCAGGACAGCCCGTAGCCGGGCCGGTTGCCGAGCTCGATCGCCTGGTCCAGGTCGGTGTACGCGGTCACGCCGACGATCGGGCCGAACGTCTCCTCCAGGAAGAGCACGTCGTCCGGCCGCACGCCGTCCACGATCGTCGGGTGGTAGTACAGCCCGTGCTCGGGGTCGCCGACGAAACCCTTGCGGGGGTTGTCCTTCGTGACGCGCCCGAGCCCGCTCGACCCGTGGACCGAGTGGTGTCCCTGGATCGCGTCGAGCGACCGCTCGAAGCCCGCCGCGAACTTCTCGTCCAGCAGCGGCCCGAAGAGCACGTCCTCGGCCGGGTCGCCCACGACCGCGTTCTCCGTCGCCTCCACGAATCGCCGCAGGAACTCCGCGCGCACCGACTCGTGCGCGATCACCGTGCCCAGCGACGTGCACCGCTGCCCGGCCGAGCCGAACCCGGCGAACAGCGCTCCCTGCACGGCGAGGTCCAGGTCGGCGTCCTCGGTGACGACCATCGGGTTCTTCCCGCCCAGTTCCAGGCAGGGCGTCTGGAGGTGCCGCCCGCACAGCTCGCCGATCCGCACCCCGACCGCGGTCGACCCGGTGAACCCGACCTTGTCCACCAGCCGCTCCTGAAGCGCCTGCTCCAGCCCGTCGAACGTCTGCTCCCCGTCGGAGAACACGATGTTCAGCACGCCTTCGGGCAGTCCGGCGGCGGTGAAGACGTCGTAGAACGCCTGCGCGGACGCGGCGGAGTACTCGGCGGGCTTCCACACCACGGTGTTCCCGCAGAGCAGGGCGGGCACGATGTACCAGGACGGCACCGCCACCGGGAAGTTGCCCGCGGTGATGATCGCCGCCACCCCGACCGGGTTCCGGAACGTGAACAGCTGCTTGTCCGCCATCTCCGACGGCACCGTCTGCCCGTACAGCCGCCGCCCCTCGCCGAGGAAGAACTCGCAGGTGTCGACGATCTCCTGCACCTCACCGCGCGCCTCTTTGAGCGGTTTCCCGATCTCCCGCGTGACCAGCCGCGCCAGCGACTCGAAGTTCGCCGTCACCAGCCGCCCGATGTTCCCGATGACCTGCCCACGCACCGGCGCGGGCACCGCCGCCCACGCCTTCTGCGCCGATCGAGCGTGCCGCGCGGCCTCGACCAACGCGGACCCCGGAAGCAGTTGCACCTCCGTGACCACGTCGTTCACGTCAAGAGGACTGGTCGACGAGTAGGCGTATCCAGGTGGCATAACCCCAGCAAACAGTGGCACGACCACCTTGCCAAGGGTGCTTTCGGGGCTACTCGCCCTTCTCCCCGTCCGCCAGTTCCCGCAGGAAGTCGAGGTGACCGACGTGCCGGGCCGTCTCCTGGATCACGTGCACGAGGATCCAGCGGATCGTCTTGTCGTCCGGCACGGCCGTCGGCTCGTCCGGCCCGCGCCCCGCCAGGGCCTTCTCGGACAGCTCCCACTCGGCCTGGTAGTCGGCGATCACCGAGTCCGGCGTCTCCTCCGGCCCGAAGGTCCACGACGCGTCGGCGTCCGCGCCCCACAGCTCCGGCAGGTCGGAGCCGCCGCCGATGATCGACATCCAGTACCGCTCCACGGCCGTCAGGTGCTTGAGCACCCCCATGGCCGTCACCACCGGCGACGTGGGGAGGGGCGCGGCCGCGCCGAGTTCCCGGCTCAGCCCCGACACCTTCGAGGCGGCCGTGAGCCGCAGGAACGTCAGGAACTCCCACTGGAGCCGCATCTCGTCCGCGGCGTTGGTCCGGGGCCAGTGGCGGTCAGGCAGGTTCGAACTCATGTTCGACACCCTAACGGCGTCGGTACCACCTCGGCGAGGTCGACGGCGGGGGCTTCAACCGGGCCCGCACCACGAGCACGTTCGGCCCGTCGGCCGCCACGAACTCGGCCAACCGGGCCCCGAACGCCGGCCCGAACCCGTCCACGGCCACCGCGGGCACCCCGAAGCTCCCCGCCAGCGCCACGAAGTCCGGCGTGCGCAGGTCCACGCCCGTGGTCGGGTGGCCCGCGACCTCCTGGTCGTACCGCAGCATCCCGTACCCGCCGTCGTCCACGATCACCACCGTCACCGGCAGCTGTTCCTGCGCCGCGGTGGCCAGATCCCCGCAGGCGAACAGGAAACCGCCGTCCCCGCACACCGCCACCGCCCGTCCGACGACGGCCGCGCCCAGCGCCGCGGGGAACCCGAACCCGAGCGTCCCCCACCCGACGGGGTAGGCCAGCCCGCGCGGCCGGGCCACCCGGTGGAACCCGCCCACCCAGTACCCGGCGACGCACATGTCCGCCACGAGCGTCGCCGACACGCCTTCCAACGCCGCCAACAGGTACGCGGCCTGCGGCTCGTCGTCGGCCACGGTCCGCCGCACCTCGGCGTTGACGCCGCTCACCAGGTCCACCACCGGACGTTCCGGCAGCGCCTCGACCAACGCCGACACCACCCGCCGAGCGTCCCCGACGAGCACCACGTCGGACGGGTAGTTCTTCGACGCGTCGGCCTCGTCCACGTTGACGGACAACAACTTCCGGGGTCTCGGCTGCGCCCAGTTCTGCGTGGACATCCCGTCGAAGTCGGTCCCGATCGCGACCACGAGGTCGGCGTCGTCCCACAGCGCCCCGACCTCCGGCACGTGCGCGGGCCCGTGCACCGCGTACGGGTGGTCGAGCGGCAGCAGGCCGCGCGCGGCGAACGTCGTCAGCACCGGCGCAGCCATTCGCCGAGCCAGTTCCCCGACGTCGGCCCCGGATCGCGCGGCCCCGCCACCGGCCCAGATCAGCGGCCGTTCGGCCGACGCGATCAACGCCAGCGCCTCGGCGAGGTCCGGCGGGGGAGTGTCCTCAGTGGACTCGAACGAGCCGTCGATGGCTTGCGCCGTAAGGAAGTCCGTGGGCACACCGAGGTAGACCGGGCCTTGCGCGCCGGACAGCGCCGTCACCACAGCGCGATGTCCATGAGCGGCCAGGGAGTCCGCGTCGGGCACGGTCCAGCCGTCCTTGACGACCGGCCGGAACATCCCGAGCTGGTCGCGGGTCTCGTGCAGCACGCCCCGGTAGACGCCCTCGACCCGCAGCGTGGACGGGATGTCCGTGGCGACCACCAGCACCGGCGACCCGGAGGCCATCGCCTCCCCGACCGCGCCCAGCGTGTTAGCCGCGCCCGGCCCGGTCGTCACGACCGCGACCCCGAGGCGTCCGGTGGCGCGGGCGTACCCGTCGGCGGCGTAGACGGCCGTCTGCTCGTGCCGGACGCCGATCATCCGGATCCCGGACTCGCGCAGCGCCTCCCACACGGCCAGGTTGTGCACGCCCGGCAGGCCGAACACCACCTCCACGTCGTGGGCGGCGAGCACTTCGAGCAGCCGTCGGGCTCCGGTGACCATGGTCCCGACGGTAATTCAGCGGGGCAGCGCCCGTGAAGCCGTCCGCGAGGGCGCCTCGACCAGCCCGTGCCGGAGCAGCCAGGTCACGGTGGCCGCCGTGTCCTCCGGCCGTTCCCGCGGGTCGAACCGCCGCAGCGCCTCCAGCACCTCGCCCAGCGGCCGCCCGTCCAGCTCGCGCCACACGCGCAGGGCCCGCTCGGACACCTCGACGTCCCGACCGTGACCGATGAGCGCCCAGCCGTGCAGCAGCCGGACCGGGGTGGCGAACGGGCTGCGGCGCGGGCCGTCGCCGCCGACGCGCTCCGGGGGAGCGGGCAGCTCGTCGAGCCGCCCGAACCAGCCTTCCACCGTGGCCCACGACAGCAGCAGCCCGGCGACCCGCAGCCGTTCCGCGGCGAGCGCGGCACCGGGCCTGCTCAGCAACCGCGAGACCAGGTCGCACCACGGCGCGGTCACCGGGTCGCGGCTCAGCCGCCGGACCAGCGGCCGGTCGTCCGACCGGGGGTGCCCCACGGCGGCGAGAACGGCCTCGCACGCGCTCTCCAGGGCCTCGGTCGACGCGATGGCCGCCGTGACCTCGTCGTTCGCCGCGAGCGCGGCCTCCGTGTCCACCGCGCGGGCCGTGGCCTCGGTCCCGTGGTGGAGCACCCCGATCCTGCGCACCTTCGTCAGCGGTTCGGTCATGGTTGTTCCACGAATGGCGGAACCGATCGGTTCACCTATTCGGGAAATTGCAGGTCAGAAGTGGTCAAGAACACTGTTGGCAGAGGTTGGTACGCTGGTAATCGGCGTGTTTGAGCAGACGTGAGGCTGGTAGCCACTCCCCGGCAACGGGTGGCTGATCCGCCGCGGGGTAGAGGTACCCCTGCTCAAGAGGACTTCCAGACCACCGAGTCGACGCACGTGCGCGCGTCCTACTTCGCCGAGCCGGGCGGTGCGAGCGGGAGCCCGACGTGTCACGCACATCCCTCACCGACCAGCTGGTCGACCTCCGCCGGGTGTACACCGGCGAGAACCTGTCGCAGGCCGTGCCCGCGATCAAGGCGGCGTTGGCAGCCTTCTCCGCCACCGACCGAGACCTGGTCGTGGACGCCCTGCGCGGCCGGGCCGCGCTGCCCGAGCGGTTGAGCCTCGAACTGCTGCCCGGCGCGTTGTCCACGGCCCAACTGGAGCTGG
The DNA here is from genome assembly GCF_042738955.1 of Umezawaea sp. NPDC059074. Classification (NCBI taxonomy): domain Bacteria; kingdom Bacillati; phylum Actinomycetota; class Actinomycetes; order Pseudonocardiales; family Pseudonocardiaceae; genus Umezawaea; species Umezawaea sp. NPDC059074. Next base: position 31,843 of record NZ_JBHYHC010000085.1, on the reverse strand, counting down.
AGGCCGCGCTGCTGCGGGTCGCCTCCGACGCCTCCTCCCACCTCCAGCTGCGGCCGCCCGCGAGCATGTTGAGGCCCGCGCACGCGTTCCGCGCGGTCGAGCCGTTCGCCGTGCCGCGCGTGCACCTGGCCGACTACGCGCTCGGCCCGCTGCTCTACGAACTGCTGCCGCGCCACGAGGGGGAGTGGGTCGCCGGGATGGCGGGGCTGCGGGTCGTCCGGCACCCGCGGGCCGTCGAGCTGCGCGTGCTGGACGAGCCGGAGGCGCGGGTCGTGCTGGCCGGGGTCGACGCGGCGGCGTGGGACGTCGGCATGGCGTACGTGCGGCAGCTCCTGGTCGACCGCGACCTGCCGTCGGTGTTCGCCGAGGGCGACCTGTCCGAGCCGGAACGCGCCCACCTGGCCGAGCACGGCCGCACGCCCGGTCCCGCGGTGCTCGGCAGCGCCCTGCTGCGGCGGATCGCCCTGTTCGCCAGGACGCCGTGGCTGCGGTCGTGGTCGCAGGGCTCCCAGTGGTGGCTGGAGTGGCCGGGCGGCCTCGGACTGGTCTGGGTGGCGGACCGGCTGGTGCACGGCGTGTTCGGCCTGCCCGGTGTGGTCGAGGCCCCCAGTTCGGCGGGCGGGCTCGGCCTCGCGGTCGGGTCGGACCAGCTGTTCCTGCGCGAGGTGGACGGTCCGGACCCGGCGAACGAGGAGGCCCTGGCCGCGTTCGACTGGCCGTCCGGCGTCACGGGGTGGTCGGCGATCCTCTAGAGGTGTTGGGGCGCAAGGCTTTCCGGTCTCGCGCCCCGACAGTCGCATGTGGACCGACCGGTCCGCCCCCGCTCGCCGCGGGCGCGGGCCGGTCCCGGACGCCGCTCCCTCGTGTCCGCGATCACGGCGCTTTGCGATGGTGAGGCCCATCGGCGTCGGTAGACTGCCCTCGACCAGCCGCGTCCGCAGCCGGTCAGGTCAAGACCGTCAGGAGGACCCCGGTGACCCAACCGGCCGAGGCCCACCCCGCGCCCCGCCGCGTGCTCGTCGCGGAGGACGAAGCGCTGATCCGACTTGATCTCGTCGAGATGCTGCGCGAAGAGGGCTACGAGGTCGCGGGTGAGGCGGCCGACGGCGACGAGGCCATCAAGCTCGCCACCGAACTGCGCCCCGACCTGGTCATCCTCGACGTGAAGATGCCCAAGCGCGACGGCATCGAGGCCGCGTCGGTCATCGCGGGCGGCCGGATCGCCGCCGTCGTGATACTGACCGCCTTCAGCCAGCGCGAACTGGTCGAGCGTGCGCGGGACGCGGGCGCGATGGCGTACCTCGTCAAGCCGTTCGCCAAGCGCGACCTGGTGCCCGCGATCGAGCTGGCGATGAGCCGGTTCTCCGAGCTCCAGGCGTTGGAGCTGGAGGTCGCGGGCCTCAACGACCGGCTGGAGACCCGCAAGGTCGTCGAGCGCGCCAAGGGCCTGCTGATGAGCAAGCAGAACCTGTCCGAGCCCGAGGCGTTCCGCTGGGTGCAGCGCACCGCGATGGACCGCCGCACGACCATGAAGGCCGTCGCGGAAGCGGTCATCGAGAACTTCGGCTGATCAGCTGGTCAGCCGCACGAGGGTCGACCGCTCCTTCCCCGAGGGGTCGGAGGGGACGACCTCCAGCTCGACGGTGTGCTCCCCGGTGGGCAACTGCCCGAGTTCCAGCCCGACGGTGTAGGAGCCGCCGAGCCCCGGCCCGTCCCGTGAGGTCGAGAGCACGACCGCGAGCTGCCGGTCGATCCGCAGGCGGAACCCGGCGACGCCCGCCACGGACCCGCTGACGGCCTCCGCGCCGATCCGGTCCAGGGTGATCACCAGCACGACCCGGCGGGGCCCCAGCGGCTCGTCGGCGGGCACGACGCGGTTGTCCTGGTCGCGCACCTCGACCGAACCGGCGGGCAGCTCGTCGGCCGGGCGCGGCTTGGTCCGGGCGGCCCGAGGGGCGGGCGGGCCCGTGGCGGTGGAGTCGACCTCCAGGTAGCTCGACCGCACGACGCCCCGCGCCGCCCGGCTGTTCGCCACCCGCACCACGAACGGCGTCAGCGAGTCGGGCCCGGCGTCGGCCAGCAGCTCGGGCGGCAGGTCCGCGACCACGGTGATCGCCGCGCCCCGGCTGACCACGCCGGCCGAGGTCGGCGCGGGAGCGGTCGGGACGGCGGGGATCCGCGCGTCGCCGAGCTGCACGACGATCGTCGCCGGGTCGACCGGCCCGTCGAACGCCACGGTGGTCCGCAGCCGGGCGGCCGTCGCGCCGCGCAGGGGAGCGCGGGACACGCCGATGCCGGGCGGCGGATCGGCCAGGTCGAGCACCTCGCGGGTCGCGGGCACGGTCGTCGTCTCCACCACGCCCCGCGCCGGGACCCGCTCGCCGCTGAACCCGGCGACGTCCAGCCGCACCAGGCTCTGCCGCCCGCGCGCCCCGCGCAGTCCGATGAGGACGGTCGCCTCCCGCCACGCGGGCACCGCGCCGGACCCGCCGACCTGCCTGCCGTCCTGGAGCACCCGCACCCCGGACCGGGTGAGCAGCACGTCGAACCGGTGCAGCACGGACGTGCCCCGCCTGGTCGAGGTCTCCGAACCGCCGTCGGCCACCACGGGCACGTCCGGTCCGGTCAGCACGCGGGCGCCCTGGTCGTCGAGCGAGACCCGGATCGCGCCGGGCGGCAGCGCCGGGTCGGCGACGTCCTCGGTGCCCACCTGGTCGGGACCGCCGGGCACCAGGTCGACCGTCAGCCCGCCGCGGGCGCCCGCGGCGTCGGTGATCACGCCGACCCTGCCGAGCACGTCGTCCACTTCGGACAGCCGGAGCGGCTGCCTGGCGCGCAGCACCGCGGAGTCCGCGCCGCAGTTCATCTCCACCAGCAGCGCCCCGCCGGCGGTGTCGGCGTTCACGCAGCTGCGGTAGCCGTCGACGTGCCACAGCGAACCCGCGCGGCTCGGGTCGGTGGTGCCGGGGTCGTCGAAGTCGTCCAGCAGCCCGGTCAGCCCGTCGCGCCACCTGCCGTCGTCACCGGTGCGGCCGACGACCTCCCGCCACGGCGAGCGGCGGCCGACGGAGTCCACCGTCCGGACGCCGACGCGCTGCTCGACGCCGTCGGGCAGTTCGTCCAACTCGACCTCGGTGCTCGCGACCAACCGGGTGCGGGCCGGTTCGCCGTCGCGGTGCCACGACACCTCGTACCCGGCCGCCCGCGCCGGGTCCGCCACGCCGGGCAGCGACGAGCCCCACGCGACCCTGATCCGGTGCGGCCCGCCGAACGCCTCGACGCGGTCGGGCGGCTCCGGAGGGTCACCCGGACCGGTGACCAGGAGGTGCGGACCGGTGAAATCCGCCAGCGAAACCGGTGGTGGCGCCGGGATCGTAGGGGGGTCGTTCTGGGCGTGACGAAGGGCTACGACGACTCCCACGAGCACGGCGAACGCGGCCAACGCCGTGGCCGGCCTCCGCCATGGAGTCATCTGGCAATGTTATGCCGAGATCACCCGTCCGATGGATACAACTAGCTTAAGACCCGCACGTATTGTGATCGCGCTATCACAGCAGGCAGCCGAACTGAAAATCGTTCGGGTGCGCCCTCCGCACCGGCTCTGAGCAGCGGCGATGATCCCGCGAGCGGGAGAGATCCAGTGTTACGGAGTGTATAAATTATCAAGTCAAACATAACGCCGCGTTGCGTTATGGTCACGAGCACCTTGCCTGTGGTGACGGCCACCCACTTCATCGCCTAGGTTCCGGCCAACCCTCAGGAGAGGGGATTAAGAGCGGTGAGCGGAGACCTCGCTGCCGCCAAGAGCGTGGATTGAGGAGGGACGTCACGTGCGTAAGCACTCAGTGAAGTCCGCAGCAATCGTTGTCGGTGTTCTGCTCGTCGCTGGAGCATGCGGCACGAACAAGACCGAGGCCGGTGGTTCCGGAGGTGCTTGCGACACGTCCAAGGGCACCCTGGTCATCGGTGTGATCGCCCCGCAGTCGGGTGGTCTGTCCGCTCTCGGCCTCGGCATCAAGAACTCGTCCCAGCTCGCGGTGGACGAGGCCAACGAGAAGTGCACGGTGAAGGGCTACAAGCTCGCCGTGGACACCCAGGACGACGAGGCCAACCCGGCCAAGGGCGCGCAGGCCGCGACCAAGCTGTCGTCCGACCCGAACGTCGTCGGCGTCGTCGGCACGCTCAACTCGTCGGTCGCCCAGACCGTGCAGCCCATCCTCCTGCAGAAGAAGATCGTGCAGGTCTCCCCCGCGAACACGAACCCGACGCTGACCCGCGGCGCGGACTTCGCGACCGCTCCGAAGCGCGCGTTCGACACGTACTTCCGCGTGTGCGCCACCGACGAGCTCCAGGGACCGTTCGCGGCCAACTACCTGGTGACCAAGGCCGGCAAGAAGAAGATCGCCATCATCACCGACGGCAAGACCTACGGTGAGGGCCTGGCGGCCGAGTTCACCAAGCAGGCCACCAAGAACGGTGCGACGATCGTCGCGACCGCGAAGATCGGCGAGAAGGACACCGACTTCGCGTCGGCCATCACCGCGATCTCCGGCGCGGCTCCCGACGCCCTGTACTACGGCGGCGAGTACCCGCAGGCCGCCCCGCTCTCCAAGCAGATGAAGAGCTCCGGCCTCAACATCCCGCTCATGGGCGGCGACGGCATCTACGACGACAAGTACATCAGCCTCGGCGGCGGTGACGGCGACCTCGCGACCTCGGTCGGCGCTCCGACCGAGAAGCTGGACAGCGCGAAGGCCTTCGTCGACGCGTACGCCAAGAAGGGCTTCAAGGACGCGTACGGCGCGTACGGCGCCTTCTCCTACGACGCCGCCAACGCCATCATCGGCAGCCTGGCGACCGCCCTCAACGGCGGCGACTGGTCCGAGGGCAAGCGCGCCGACCTGCTGAAGGCGGTCGGTTCCTACAGCGGCACCGGCGCCACCGGCGGCATCAAGTTCGACGAGTACGGCGACAGCACCAACAAGGTCCTGACGGTGTACCAGGTCACCGGCGGCAAGTGGAACGCGGCGGAGACCGGCGAGTTCACCGGCTGAGCACGACTACTGATCGTTTGACGTCAGATGCGGTGGGGGCGGGCAGTTCTGTCCGCCCCCGCTGTCTACGGAGGTAGAGGTAGTCGTGTCAACCCTGCTTCAACAGCTGGCCAACGGGGTGGTGCAAGGCGCGTTGATCGCGCTCATCGCCCTCGGGTACACCATGGTGTACGGCATCATCCAGCTGATCAACTTCGCGCACGGTGAAGTCTTCATGGTCGGCGCCTACGGCGGCCTGGCGACCTACACCTGGCTCGTCCCGGACTCCGTCAAGGACGTCTGGTACGTGTCACTCCCACTCGTGCTCATCGGCGGTGTCGCGGTCAGTGTCGCGGTCGCACTGGTGATGGAGCGCTTCGCCTACCGCCCGCTGCGCAACGCACCAAGGCTCGCACCGCTGATCACCGCTCTCGGTGTCTCGGTGTTCCTCCAGGAGTTCGTGCGCAACTTCTACCCGAACGCCACCGCGGCGCTCCCGTTCCCCGGTGTGTTCGTCCAGGGGCAGCTCGTCCTCGGCCCCATCAGGGTCGGCTACAGCGGCATCCTGCTGATCTTCGTCTCGGTGATCCTCTCCATCCTGCTCCAGACCTACATCAACCGGTCCCGCATGGGCCGCGCGATGCGCGCCACGGCGCAGGACCCGGACACCGCGAAGCTCATGGGCGTCAACCCCGACCGGGTGATCGTCCTGACCTTCGTGCTCGGCGCCGTCCTCGCGGGCGTCGCGGGCGTCCTCTTCGGCACGTACCTCAACAACATCAACACCGACATGGGCTTCCAGACGGGCATCTTCGCCTTCACCGCGGCGGTGCTGGGCGGCGTCGGCAGCATCCGCGGCGCGGTGGTCGGGGCGTTCATCATCGGCCTGGTGAAGTCGCTCGCGGGGCAGTACATGCCCGGCGGCACCCAGTACGACTACGTCTGGATCTTCGTCATGCTCATCCTGGTGCTGGTGTTCCGGCCTCAGGGCCTGTTCGGTGAGCCGGAAAGGGTGCGCGCGTGAGCAAGATCGCCAATACAGTGAAGCCCTTCGCGCGTCCGCTGGCCATCGTGGGTGGCGTGCTGCTGATCGTGGCCGCGCTCCTGCCGTGGGTGACGTTCGCCCTGAACTCGGGCAACTACCCGGACCGCGCGACGCTGCAGTACTTCGACGCGCCGTTCCAGGTCACCGGTTTCCGGTGGCACATGCTCCTCCTCGGTGTGCTGGTGCTGGTCGCGGTCTTCGCGCCGATTCCCAGCAAGGCTCGAGTCATCAGGTCGCTCGGCTGGGGTGGCCTCGCCGTCGCGTTGATCAACTCGATCTTCATCACCACCGAGGGCGGCGGCCTCGGCGCCATCACGGCGTCCGACGGCAACGTCGCGTTCGGCGGGATCGTCGGCATCGTCGCCGGTCTCGCGGTCATCTTCGCGGGCACGGGGCTCGGCATCGAGCTGCCCGCCAAGTGGAACATCAAGCTCGCCCGTCCGTGGGCGTACCTGGTGCTCGTGGTGACGTTCGCCGCCGTGCTGTTCGCCGTCGCGCAGACGTTGACCGCCGGTGGCCAGGGCGGCCCGGCCAACCCGTACGCGGGTGGGCTGTTCCTGTCCTTCCTCGGGTTCGCGGCCGGTCTGCTGACCGCGCTCAACGGGTTCGGCCTCATCGGCTGGATCTCCGAGCTGTCGGAGAAGCACCGCGCGTTCAGCGTGGTCGTCCTCCTGGCCTGCGCGCTGCTGCTCCCGTTCACCAACGCCGGCTCCGAGTACTGGATGACGGTCGCGGCGAACATCGGCATCTACGCGGCCACCGCGATCGGCCTCAACATCGTGGTCGGTCTCGCGGGCCTGCTCGACCTCGGCTACGTGGCGTTCATGGGCATCGGCGCGGTCGTCGCGGCGAACCTGTCCGGCGCCGCGGCCTCCAAGGTCGGCATCGACCTGCCGTTCCCGATCGCGGCGATCATCGCCGCGATCATCGCGGGCATCTTCGGCGCCGTCGTCGGCTCGCCGACGCTGCGCGTCCGCGGTGACTACCTGGCGATCGTGACGCTGGCCTTCGGTGAGATCTTCACCAGGTCCGCGCAGAACAACATCGGCGGGCTCACCAACGGCGCCAACGCCATCCCCGGCGTGCCGCCGCTGAACCTGTTCGGCAAGGAGTTCAACGAGACCCTCTCCATCGGGGCCGTCGAACTCCCCGCGGGCGTCCTCTACTACGTCCTCATCGTCCTGCTCGTCGCGGGCGTGATGGCGATCTTCGCGAACCTCAAGTTCAGCCGCATCGGCCGGGCCTGGATCGCGATCCGCGAGGACGAGGACGCCGCTCGCGCGATGGGCATCAAGACCGGCAAGGCGAAGATCCTCGCCTTCCTGGTCGGCGCCACGCTCGCGGGTCTGGCGGGCGCGGTGTTCGCGCACAAGAACGGCACCGTCTCGTACGAGAGCTTCAAGTTCCTGGAGTCGGTCACCCTGCTCGCCGCGGTCATCCTCGGCGGCATGGGCTCGATCCCCGGTGCCGTGCTCGGCGCGTCGCTGCTGTTCGTGCTGCCCGAGAAGCTGCGCGAGTTCAGCGACTACCGGTTGATGATCTTCGGCCTCGCCCTGGTGCTGATCATGCGGTTCCGGCCGCAGGGCCTCGTGCCCGACCGCCACCGCAGGGCCGAGCTCGCTGGTGAGGATGTCGGCGGGGTTCCGGTCGACGAGGTGCACGAGCACGACACGAAGGGGGCCACGGCGTGAGCACGCCAGTCCTGGAAGCGCGCGACGTCTCGATGGTCTTCGGTGGCCTCAAGGCGTTGCAGAACGTGTCGTTGAAGCTGGACGAGGGCAAGGTCGTCGGTCTCATCGGCCCCAACGGCGCCGGCAAGACCACGTTCTTCAACTGCCTCACCGGTCTCTACACGCCGACCACGGGCAGCGTGCTGCTCAAGGGCGACGTGCTGCCGGGCGACCCCGCGAAGGTCACCACCGCGGGCGTGGCCCGCACGTTCCAGAACATCCGGCTGTTCCCCAGCATGACCGTGCTGGAGAACGTCATGGTGGGTCGGCACGTGCGGATGAAGCAGGGGCCGCTGGCCTCGATCTTCCACGGTCCCGGTTACCGCAAGGGCGAGCGGGCGGCGCGCGAGCGCTCGTCCGAGCTGCTGGAGTTCGTCAACCTCCCCGGCATCGAGGACGAGTTGGCGCGCAACCTGCCCTACGGCGACCAGCGCCGCCTGGAGATCGCCCGCGCGCTCGCGACCGACCCGGCCGTCCTGCTGCTGGACGAGCCGACCGCGGGCATGAACCCGCAGGAGACCGAGGCGACGCGGCGGCTGATCCTGGCCATCCGCGAGACCGGCGTCTCCGTGGTCGTGATCGAGCACGACATCAAGTTCATCTTCAGCCTGTGCGACTCGGTCTCCGTGCTCGTGCAGGGCCAGCTGCTGGTCGAGGGCAGCCCCGAGGTCGTGCGTCGTGACCCCAGGGTCATCGAGGCCTACCTCGGCAAGCCGCCGGACGAGGTCGAGGCCGAGGTCGCCGCGATGGTCGAGGAGACGCAGCACACCAAGGCTGCCGAGACCACCACCGAGACCACGAAGCCGGAAGGGGAGCAGGCATGAGCGCGCTCCTTGAGGTCCGCAACCTCAGCGTCGCCTACGGCGCGATCGAGGCCGTCCGCGACATCTCGTTCACCGTCGAGGCCGGTCACATCGTCAGCCTCATCGGCGCGAACGGCGCGGGCAAGACCACGACCCTGCGGACCATCTCCGGTCTGCTGCGGCCGACGGGCGGCGACATCCTGTTCCAGGGTGAACCCATCCACAACCAGCCCGCGCACGCGATCCTCAGCAGCGGCCTCGCCCACTGCCCCGAGGGTCGGCGGCTGTTCCCGCGCATGACCGTGGAGGAGAACCTCCAGCTCGGCGCCTACGTCCGCAAGGACGACGGCGTCGAGGCGGACATGCAGCGCGTGTACGAGCTGTTCCCCGTGCTCGGCGAGCGCAGGCAGAACAAGGCGGGCCTGTTCTCCGGCGGCGAGCAGCAGATGCTCGCCATCGGCCGCGCGATGATGTCCAAGCCCAGCCTGCTGATGCTCGACGAGCCCTCCATGGGCCTCTCGCCGATCATGACGCAGCTGATCTTCGACACCATCAAGGAACTGCAGAAGCAGGGCACCACCATCCTGCTCGTCGAGCAGAACGCCCTGGCGGCTCTCGCCCTGTCCGACCACGCCTACGTGATCGACCTGGGCAAGACCACCCTCGAAGGCCCCGGCCACGAGCTGCTCGCGGACGAACGCGTCCGCGCGGCGTACCTCGGCGAGGACTAGCACCGGAGCACGACACCTCGGAGCCCCGTCTCTCCCTGTGGGAGGCGGGGCTCCGTCGCGCGCACGGCAGTACCTTGTCCCCCATGGGGAACCACGTGATCACCGTCCTGGGCGCGACCGGCAAGACCGGCAGGCACGTAGCCGCACAAGCGGTCGACGAGGGTTGGCTAGTCCGCTCGGCGGGCCGCACCCGAGCCGCCCACGGCGAGCACACGCCGTTCGACTACGACGACGACACCACCTGGCGCCCGGCGTTCGAGGGCAGCGACGCCGCCTACGTGGTCATCCCGTTCAACCACCCCGGCGCCCCCGAACGCGCCCCGGCCGTCCTCGCAGCGGCGGCCGACGCGGGTGTCGGCCGGATCGTGCTCCTCTCCACGATCGACGTGGACCACGCCCCGGCGGACGACCCGACCCGGATCGCCGAGGAAACCCTCGCCGCCCTCCCGGTGGCCTCCGCGTTCGTCCGCCCGACCTGGTTCCTCGACAACTTCACCGTCGGCTCCTTCAGCGGCATGCTGGAGCGGGGCGAACTCCGCCTCCCCTCCGAGGACAGCCGCATCCCGTTCGTGGACACCAGGGACATCGCGGCGGTGGCCGTGGCCGCCCTGGCCCCGAACGGCCCCACCGGCCCGCTCCCGGTGACGGGCCCGGAAAGCGTCGACCACCACGCCGTGGCCGAGGCCCTGTCGGAAGCCCTCGACAAGCCCGTGAGCTACGAATCCGTGTCGGCCGAGGAGTTCACCACCCTGCTCATGGATCGGGGCTTCCCGAGGAGCTACGGCGAGTTCCTGGCCGAGGCCCTGATCAAGGTCGTGGACGGCCGCCTGGTCATCCCGGTCGCGGACACCGTGCACCGCCTCACCGGCCGTCCGCCCCACTCGGTGGACGACTTCGCCCGCCACCACGCCGCCACCTCCGCGACGCGGTGATCCGCCGCCCGATCGCCGAGGGACGCTCCGCATCACCTGCCGCACAACGACGACCGGCCGTCCGATGAGGAATCCGGCGGATCCCGCGGGTATCCTCCCGTGGGCGGGCGAAGCGCCTCGCGCGAGCCGAAGACAGGTGGTCACACGTGGGTATCTTCGACGCGATCCGCGGCGAGTTCATCGACATCATCGAGTGGACCGACGACAGCCGTGACACGATCGTGTGGCGGTTCCCGCGCCACGACAACGAGATCAAGATGGGCGCGAAGCTCACCGTCCGGGAGTCGCAGGTCGCTGTCTTCGTGAACGAGGGGCAGGTCGCCGACGCGTTCCCGCCCGGCATGTACACGCTGAGCACCCAGAACATGCCGGTCCTGTCCACCATCAAGGGCTGGAAGTACGGCTTCGACTCGCCGTTCAAGGCCGAGGTGTACTTCGTCAACACCCGGCAGTTCACCGACCTCAAGTGGGGCACCCAGAACCCGGTGATCCTGCGCGACGCGGAGTTCGGCATGGTCCGGCTGCGCGCGTTCGGCGGCTACGCGATCCGCGTGCTCGAGCCGGTGGCGCTGCTCCGGGAACTCGCGGGCACCGACCCGCACTTCCGCACCGACGAGGTGTCGGACTACCTCCGGACGATGGTCATCGGCAAGCTCGGGCCCGCCATCGCGGCGGCCCAGGTGCCGATGCTCGACCTGGTCACCCAGCAGGAGCAGATCGCGGGGAAGATCGCCACCGCGCTCAACCTCGAACTGCGCGAGGTCGGCATCGAGATCTCGAAGTTCGTCATCGAGAACATCTCGGTGCCGCCGGAGGTCGAGGCCGCGATGGACAAGCGGACCCAGATGGGCGTGCTCGGCAACCTCGACCAGTACTCGCAGTTCCAGTCCGCGAACGCGATCGAGGCCGCGGCCAACAACCAGGGTGGCGCGGGCGAGGGCTTCGGCATCGGCATCGGCGTGGCGCTCGGTCAGCGCGCGGGCGCGCCCCAACAGGCTCCCGCACCCCAACAGGCTCCCGCACCCCAACAGGCTCCCGCACCGCAGCAGACGCCGCCGCCGCTCCCGCAGGGGGAGCAGTGGTTCGTCGGCGCGAACGGGCAGCAGCTCGGCCCGTTCGACCGCGCCGGGCTCGGCGCGCAGATCTCGGCGGGCACGCTCACCAGGGACGCGCTCGTGTGGAAGACCGGCATGGCCCAGTGGATCCCGGCCGCGCAGGTGCCGGAGGTGTCGGCGCTGTTCGCCACGACCCCGCCGCCGCTCCCGCCGCAGTCCTGAGCCGTGCCGACCGTTCCGAGGACATCATGACCGACGCGGGGTTCCACCAGGGCGACGTCGCCAACACGACGTACCCGTGCGGCGGCTGCGGGGCGCGGCTGGAGTTCGCGCCCGGCACCACCGCCCTGCGGTGTCCGTACTGCGGGTACCAGCAGGAGATCTCGGCGGGCGACCGGCGGATCCGCGAGATCCCGTTCGCCGAACTGGCGGGTCTCGCCCGCAAGCCGGTGGCCTCCATCGGGAAGTACGTCTTCGTGTGCCAGCGGTGTGCCGCCAGGACGGAGACGAACGAGACCGCGAGCCTGTGCCAGTTCTGCGGCGCGCCGCTGGTGATCGACGTGAACGCGTCCGACCAGCTCGCGCCCGAGGGCGTGCTGCCGTTCGCGTTCGACCGCCGTGAGACCGGCGCGCACCTGGACAAGTGGACGTCCTCGCGGTGGTTCGCGCCCACCGCGCTGAAGAAGGTCACCACGGCCGAGTCCACGAAGAGCACCTACATCCCGCACTGGACGTACGACTCGCGGACGGTGTCCGCCTACACCGGGGCGCGCGGCGAGCACTACTACGTCACCGAGACCTACGTGGAGAACGGCGAGCAGAAGACCCGCCAGGTCCGGCACACCCGGTGGTACCCGGCTCAGGGCAGGGTCGCCCGGAACTTCGACGACGTGCTGGTGCCCGCGAGCACCCTGGTGCCGCCGCCGCTGCTCGACGACCTGGCTCCGTGGCCGCTGCTCGACGCGGCGCCGTACCAGCCGCAGTTCCTCGCCGGGCACCACGCGCTGCGCTACGACGTGGAACCGGAGAGCGGGTTCGACGAGGCGAAGAACCGGATGGCCCCGGTCATCGCCGAGGACTGCCGGAACGACATCGGCGGCGACGAGCAGCAGGTGAACTCGGTCGACACCCAGCACGACGACGTGACGTTCAAGCTCATGCTGCTCCCCGTGTGGGTCGCCTCGTACGAGTACGCGGGCAGGAACTGGCAGATCTTCATCAACGGCCGCACCGGCGAGATCCACGGCGAACGGCCGTGGAGCAAGGTCAAGATCGCCGTCGCGGTGGTGCTGGCGCTGATCGTGATCGCCGCGATCGTCTACCTCGTCGCGCGCAACGGCGGCTAGCGCGCTGACGTCTCAGCCGAACAGCGTCCCGAACCCCGTGACGGCACCCCCGACCCCGGCCACCGTCAAGCAGTGCCACAGGCAGGCCTGGTTGGACGTCACCACGGGCACCCCGAGGTCCTCCTCCAACGGCGCGATCGCGTCCACGCACCGGAACCCGTTCCCGGCGATCACCACCCCGTCGGTCCCCTCGGGCACGGTGCGCCGCACCTGCTGGTAGACCTCCTCGGGCCGGACGGCCCACTGCGCCCCCGCGTCCCAGGTCTCCCAGGGCGGCAGCGAGTCCCACCCCCGCCCCAACGAGAACCGGCGCATCCCCGTGGGCGCGAACCCGGCGGCCCCGAAGTACTCGGACCCGGCGTCCACGATCTCGTCCTTGAACCACGGCGGCAGGACCACGTAGGGGCGGCGGATCCCCACCGACGACATCGCCGCCACGGTCGCCTGCGCGGCGGTGACCACCGTCGTCCCGTGCGCCTTCACCGAAGCCTGCGACACGAACGACTTGTCGAACTCCGCGCCACCGAAAAAACTGCTGGTCGTGAAGCACACGCAGATCGCGTCCAGCCGCATCCCCCCGAGGAAGTCCAGCCCCCGAGCCATGTCCGCCGACTCGGCCACGGCCCGAGCCGGATCCTCCCCGTAGTCCGACGTCCCAGGCTTCCGCGGACTCTCGAACCGGGCAGCGCTGACCGACACCCCAGCAGGCGCCAACGCCCAGAACTCGGACTCCGCCACCGGATCCCGGTCGATCACCAGGATCCCGAACGCGGCCCTCCACCCCCAGCTATCGGTGCGCATCCCTCACTCCGCCGCGGCCGCAGGGGTGACGACCTTCTTGCGCCCCAACCGGTTCTCCGCGTAGGCGAACCCGAACAGCACGATCAACGTCCCCACCACCATGTTCCACGTGATCGGCTCGCCCAGCGTCACCAGGCTCACCAGCACGGCGGTGAGCGGCACGAAGTAGTTCACCGCGGAAGCGTTGGACGCCCCCAGATCCGTGATCAACCGGAAGTACAGCAGGTAGGCGACCCCGGTGCCCACCGCTCCCAGCAGCACGATGCTCGCTACCACCCCGAGCGACAGGTGCGGTGTCTTCCAGGCGAAGAACGGCGTGATCAGCCCTTGCAGCACCACCGCCATCAACACCTGCGAGGTGGACGACACCAACGGCGGAATGCTCCGCTGCGCCAACATCTTCCGCACGTACACCGTCTGCAACGCATAGCAGACAGCGGCCGCCAGCACGGCCAGTTGCCCACCGATGGACCCGGCCTCGGAAGCCCAAGGCCCGATCACCAGCACCACCCCCACGAAGCCCAGCCCGAACCCGACGGCCTTCCGCGGCGTCGCCCTCTCCGTCGACAACGCCGCGGTAGCGGCGGCCAACGTCAACAACGGCGTGGCCGCGATCAACACCCCGGCCATCGCCGCGCTGGTCCGCTGCTCACCCCACGCCAACAACAGGAACGGCGCCACCATCCCCAGGGTCGCGACCACGGCGATGTGCGCCCACACCACCCCGAACTTCGGCAACCGGCCCCCGGTCGCCCGCAGCACCGCGTACAGCACGAGCGCCCCGAGCACGACCCTGGTCAGCACGAGCTGCGCGGGCGTCAGCCCACCACCCGCGACCTTGATGAACGTGTAGCTGCTTCCCCAGATCACCGCGAGCGCGGCGAACTGGACGACGTTGATGCGTGTCATGGCGTGGGGTTCCTTAGGCGAGCGTGAGCGCGGGGATGCTGGCGAGACCCCGGTCGAGGTCTTCGTCGCTGAGCGCGTCGTTGGGCAGGACTCCGCTGAAGTACTTCTCGTAGGCGACCAGGTCGAAGTCGCCGTGCCCGGACAGGCCGAGCAGGATCGCCTCGCTCTTGCCCTCCTCCCGGCACCGGACGGCCTCGGTGATCGCCCCACGAATAGCATGGGTCGACTCCGGAGCGGGCAGAATCCCTTCGGACCTGGCGAACAGCACTCCGGCTTCGAAGCACTCGTTCTGCCGGACGGACGTGGCCTCCATCAGCCCGTCCTCGACCGCCCGGCTGATCAGCGGGGCGATGTTGTGCGCCCGCAACCCTCCGGCGTGCACCGGGGCGGGGACGAACTTGTGCCCCAGCGTGTGCATCCGGAACAGCGGGGTCAGGCCCATCGAGTCCGCGTAGTCGTAGGCGATCCGGCCGCGGGTCAGCGTCGGGCACGACGCGGGCTCGACCGCGACGAGCCGGACGCGTTGCCCGCCCTGCTTCTGCTGCCGCAGGAACGGGAACGCCAGCCCGGCGAGGTTGCTGCCGCCGCCCGCCGCGCCGACCACGACGTCCGGGTAGTCGTCGGCCAGCGCCATCTGCTTGATGGCCTCCTGCCCGATCACCGACTGGTGGGCGCACACGTGGTTGAGCGCGCTGCCCCTGGTGTAGCCGAACTCCGGGTGCGCCTTGGCGAACTGGAGCGCCTCGGACTTCGCCACGCCGAGGCTGCCGGGGTGCTCGGGGAACTCCGCCAGCGTCAGCCGCCCGGCCTCGGTCTCCGTGCTCGGGCTCGCGACGCACGTGGCCCCGTAGGTCTCCATCAGCGTGCGCCGGAACGGCTTCTGCTGGAAGCTGACCTTGACCATGAACACCTTGGCGGTCAGGTCGAACAGCGCGCCCGCCAGCGCGATGGCGCTGCCCCACTGGCCCGCGCCGGTCTCCGCGATCAGCCCGGTCTTGCCGTCCTTCTTGTGGAAGTAGGCCTGGGGGATCGCGGTGTTCGGCTTGAAGCTGCCGGTCGGCGCGGTGCCCTCGAACTTGTAGTAGATCCGGGCGGGCGTGTTCAGCGCCTTCTCCAGTCTTCGCGCCCGGTACAGCGGCGTGGTCCGCCACTGGGCGTAGAGCTGCCGCACCTCGTCCGGGATCTCGAACTCCGGCTCCAGGCTCAGCTCCTGCTCGACCAGCGCGGCGGGCATCGTGCCGCCCAGCGCCTCCCGGCTCACCTCGAGGCCGGTCTTGGCGTCGAGGATGGGAGCGATCCCGCCGATGTCGGCCGCCGCGTTGAGCCAGGTGTGCGGGATGTCCTTCTCGGTCAGCTCGAACTTGACCTTCTCGATCATCGGGAACTCCACCGTTCGCTGTGGGGAAAGGGTTGCTACCGGCCCGCTTCGGCGACGAGCGAGCCCTCGGTGGTCTCGTCGTCCTTCTCGAACAGCCGGGGGTGCGCTTCCCGGATGCCTTCCACGACCAGCTCGTAGGGGAAGTCGGCGTACTCCCCGCGCATCTGGAGGAACTCCATGTGCCTGCGGCCGTTGGTGTCGTAGGGGTGGTAGAGGCTGTCGGCCGTGCCGTCGAAGTCCAGCGGCGCGATGCCGTAGAGCTTGCACAGCATCTTGTTGAACACCGGGGTCGCCTTGACCCACCTGCCGTCCAGGTGGACGGACGTGAGGCTGTGGAACCGGAAGACGTCACCGCCGACGAGTTCGCGGAGCCGGTCCGAGGCGAGGTGGTTGCGCACGTCGCCGTAGACGAGCCTGCTCGGCACGCCGACCGAGCGCAGCGCGGCCGCGTAGACGATGGACTTCTGCACGCAGAAACCCATGCCCTTCTTGATGATCGCGCTGGCCCGCAGCCCGTCGCGGGACATGTCCGCGCCGTACACCTCGTAGTGGATGCCGTCGCGCACGGCGAAGAACAGCTTCACCGCGCGCTCGGTCGGCGTGAGCGCGTCCGGTCCGTCCGGTAACGCCTTGGCGACCAGCCCGGCCACGGCGGGCGCGCTGAAGTCGAGGAACTCGGTCTCCGCCAGGTGTTCCGCGGTGCTGGTCATGCTGTCCTCCCCGGTGTCGGTCGTGCTCACAGGCCGACCATCGTGGCGATGCGCTGCCGCTGGACCTCGGACGTGCCCGAGTAGATCGGGCCCGCGACGGCGTTGCGCACGTCCTTCTCCAGCCCGTACTCGGCCAGGTAGCCGTAGCCGCCGAAGACCTGCACGGCGGCCAGCGCCGACGCGAGGCTCGCCTCGCTGACGGTGAGCTTGGTGATGGCGATGTCGATGGTGACGTTCTCCCGGCGGGTGAGCCGCTCGGCGGTGTCGTACAACCACTTCCGCGAGGTCTCCACGCCGATCTTCATCTCGACGACCTTGTTGGCGACCGACTGGAACTTCCCGATCGGCTGCCCGAAGGCGGCGCGCTCCTTGGCGTACTCGACGCACCGGGCCAGCCGGTGCGCCATCTCGCCGAGGTTGATCACGAACGAGAGCAGGATCTCCCACTTCATCACGTGGTCCAGCACCAGGAACCCGGCGCCGACCGAGCCGACCACGTTCGCCTTCGGCACCCGGCAGTCGTCGAAGAACAGCTCGCACAACGGGGACGTCCGCAGCCCCATCTTGGCCACGGGGTTGCCGACCGTGAGCCCCGGCGTGTCCCGCTCGACCAGGAACGCCGTGATGGCCGCCGGGCTGCCCTGCTTGCCGGTCCGCGCGTAGACCGTGTACAGCCCGGCGATCGGGCCGTTGCTGACGAAGGCCTTGCTGCCGTTGAGGACGAACGAGTCGCCGTCCGGCACGGCGGTGGTGCGCATGGCCATCATGTCCGAGCCCGCGTCCGGCTCGGTGATGGCGTGCGCGCCGATCATCGTGCCCGCGCTGATCTCCGGCAGGTACCGGGCCTTCAACGCCGCCGAGCCGAACCGGTGCAGCGGAACACCCACGCCGACCACGTGCGTGGACACCGAGAAGCTGAACCCGCCGTCCCGGCAGCCCTCGCCGAGCCCCTCCAGCACGTACATCGTCGTGAGCAGGTCCGCGCCGAGCCCGCCGTGCTCCTCCGGGAACGGCAGCCCGAACAGCCCGGTCTCGCGCACGCGGTCCCAGTTGGCCGTGGAGAACTCGCCGGTCCGGTCCCGCTCGACGTGGTCCTTGCTCAGCACCGGCCCGAGGTCGACCACGGCAGCGCGCAGCGCCCGCTGCTCCTCGTCCCAGTCGATCACCGCGATCCCCTCCCGTCAGTACTCGGAGAACTCTTCGGAGTCCAGGCTGTGCCGCTCGTCGCCGTTCAACGGGGGGTTGAAGACGCTGATCAGCTCCAGGTCCTGGTCCGGGCCCGCGATCAGGTAGTGGGCGTCGTGCTGGTCGAGCGCGTAGAGCACGCCCGGCTCGATCCGGTGCACCACGCCGTCCATCGTCACGACCTCGCCGAAGCCCCGGACGCAGTAGCAGGACTCCAGGTGCCGCCGGTACTGCAACGGGGACTTGGTGCCCGCCCGCACGACGGTGTGGGCGACGGTGAACCCCATGCCGTGCTTCTTCAGCAGGAACCGGTAGCTCAACCCGTTGCCCCAGTCCACGCAGGGCACCTCGGACTTGCTCAGCACGATCATGCTCGACCCCCCACCGGGTGAACCGAGGCGACGAACTCGTCGATCGAGTTCACCGAGCGGAAATCGGCCGGGGAAAGGTCGATCTCGTCGACCGGGATGTCGTAGCGCTCACCGACCCACGCGATCAGCCGCAGCAGCCCGAGGCTGTTCACCACGCCGTTCTCCAGGAGGTCGTAGTCGTTGTCGAGTTCCTCGGCGCTGATGTCGCTGACGAACTCGGAAATCACGAATTGTTTGATCTCAGTCGATCGTGGCACTCAGACGCACCCCTTTCGCCAGCTGTTTCCGGTCGACCTTCCCGGTCGAGGTACGGGGGAATTCCTCATCGGTGATGTCCAGGCCGGAGGGAACTGCCGTCCGCGGCAGGTTCACGGCGCAGTGCCGCCGCAGCCCGAGGCTGTTCAGCGGCTCACCCGGCGCGCGCCGCACGATCGCGTGCAGCCGGTGGCCCGCGGTGTCGTCGGGCACCGCCAGCACCACCGCGTCGGCCACGCCGGGGTGGTCGAGCATCACCCGCTCGACCTCCAGGAGGTTGGTCCGCACGCCGCGCACCTTCACCTGGAAGTCGGTGCGGCCGACGAGGTGGAACAGCCCGTCGGCGTCGCGCCGCACCCGGTCGCCGGACCGGAAGTAGCCCTCGGACCAGGCCTTTTCGGTCAACGCCGGGTCGAGGTACCGGCCTGCCTGGAACGGCGTCGACACCAGCAGTTCGCCCGTGCCCTCGCCGACCACCTCGATGCCGTCGTCGTCGACCACGACCGCGTGGACACCGGGGATCGGCCGCCCGATCGGCACCGGCCCGTCCGCGGCCGGATCGATCTCGTGGATGAAGCTGTCGTTGGTCTCGGTGCAGCCGTAGACGTTGTGCAACCGGGCGTTCGGGAACACCTCCGGTAGTTCCCGGAGCAGCGCTGACGGTGTTGCGTCACCCGTGCAGACCAGCTCCCGCACGTGCGGGAACGTCTTGCCCTCGGCGCGCGCCGCGTCCAGCAGGAGCCGGTAGAACATCGGCACGCCCTGCACGACCTCGACGTCCGCGCCCGCGAACGTCCGCAGCAGGTAGCGGCCGTCCAGCGCCCGCTCGGGGTCCACCAGCACGACCAGGCCGCCGCGGGCGAGCGTCGTCCACACGTCCAGCAGGCACAGGTCGAAGTTCAGCGGCGCGTAGTTGAACACCACCGTCCCCGGCCCGATGCCGAAGTGCTCGGCGGCCCACCCGGTGAACGCGTCGACGGCGGCGCGGGGGAGCGGCACGACCTTCGGCACCCCCGTGGACCCGGACGTGGCCAGCATGAACCCGACACCCCGGAGGTCCACGGGGGTGGCGGCCACCTGTTCGACCAGCAGGTCTTCGGTGTGCAGTACGTTTGCGCACCCCGCGACGCGGAAGAGTTCGGCGCGCGCGTCCGCGCCGAGATCGGGCGACGGCAGCAGGAACGGCCGCCCGGCCCGCAGGCACGCGAGCACCACGGCGATCGTCCCCGGCGACTTCTTCCCGAGCAGCCCGACCGGCCCGTCGCCCGGCAGGTCCGCCACGGTCGAGAACGCCGCGTCCGCCATCGCGGCCACCTTCGGATAACCGATGTCGACGTCATTCCAGCGCAACGCAGGCCCGGTGCGGGCGAGCGGATATACCGATGATGGTGTCAAGGTCGATTCCCCAGCCTTGCGGCACGCGTGCGAAGCCTTTTCGGATTGCTTCGGACGCGTGCGGGTGAATAACGAGGTGAGCGTGGGAAGGCTGCGTGAAATCAAATCCCCCAGAGACCTGACTTCAATGGCCGTAGTCCAATCGAAATAATTGAACCGTTGCGAGGCTAACTACGATTTCTCGGGGGCACATACCGCCGATCAGGTGACGCCCGCGGCGTGGGATCACTTGCGCGCGGGCGTCCATTCACCCCCTTGATGTCCGACTACTCCCACCGGCCGCCACGGCCTCCGATCGCAGGTCCGTTCGGCGGGTGTGGCAGCGTGGAAGCCGTGAACCTGCCTATGTCGGCGACCCTGGTGCGGACTGCCGAACTGCTAGCCGACCAGTGGTGGACGACAGCCCTGGAGGGCCTCACCCAGGGCGCCGTCTACGCCCTGCTGGCCATCGCCTGCACCCGCCGCGACCGCTTGGTGGACACCGTCCCCCTGGCCGCGTTCACGCTCGGTCTCTTCACCGCGTACACCACCTACGCGGCCCTCGGCTACCGCCCCGGCCCCACTTTGGCGTTCGGTGTCTCGACGGCCTTCGCCCTGCTGGCGGCCCTGGTCGTGACCATCGCCGTCACGACCGCCACCACCACGATCCGCGGCCACTTCCTGGTGGGCCTGGGCGTCTTCGTTCTCGTGGAGGCAGCCACCTGGCTGCTCCGCGGCGACTCCGCGGAACCCCCACTACGCCTCTTCCGCCCCCACGAACTGTTCCCCGGCTTCGACACCGTCCAACTGACAGTGCTTCTCGTGGCATCCGCCGCCCTGACGCTCACCCTCCGTCAACGCATTCGCCCGTTCGTGGCATCCGGGATGCTCACCGGCTTGGCGGCGTTCCTCTACCTCCTGAAGGTCCCCGGCGCGGCCTGGTACCTGACAGCGATACTCGTCGGCGTCTACGCCGTGACCGCCGTCCTGCTGGCCCGCACCCCGCCCGGCATGATCACCACCGCCGTGGCCCTGGGCCTCATCCAGGTCTGCTTCGAAACCTTCGTGGGCTCCCGCTGGTGGCTCCCGTTCTCCCTGGGCCTACTGGTCCTGGCAGCCGCGTACCGCTTCCTCCGAACCCGTTTCACCGCACGCCGTCAGGCTGTCGCGGTCGCCTAGTCTGTTCGGATGCCGGACCGGGAGACCAGCAACTCCATCGAGAACACCGTCGTGCACGGCGCGATCACCCAGATCGGCACGGCCTACTTCACGCCCGCACCCCCGGAACCGCGTGACCCCTGGATCGTTCTCGCACTCGATTCCGAGATCCGGCCCTCTTGGTCCTCCTCCTGTTCCTGCACCGCGTCCACGACCTCCGCGCGGCCGCCGAACACGCCCACCTGAACCCGGCCTCCCTGACCCCTTCCGGCCGAGGCTCCTTCGACGCCTTCATCGCCGAACACGACATGCTCGTCAAGCGAGCCCGATTACGCCCTTCCAGCGAGCCCGCCATCGGCTGGTGCCTCCTCCACCGCTGGCTGGCCCGCTGCAAGGACACCCCGCTCCACCTCCCCGAGCACACCTTGGGCGAAACCCTCGCCCCAGCAAGGATCGCCAGACTCCTGCACGGCCTCCGCCGAGGGCCCGGACGTCTGCAACCCCGAACACCTCGACCGCACCTCGTTGGCCACCTACAGCTACGAAGGCCGGATCTCGTTCGAGCAGGGCGTGGACGACGAGGGGAGGGCCTATCTCGACTGCCACGACAACGGCATCGGCATGGGCGACGCCGAACTCCGAGGCGTTTTCTCGAAGGCAGGAGACCGTTTCCCGGAACAAGCTGACTTCCGCTTGGAGCAGGAGGCATGGGAGACCCTGGACCCACCGGTGAAGTTGTTCCCCAACAGCCGATTCGGGATCGGCGTGCTCAGCTACTTCATGCTTGCCGACGAGATCCTTGTAACTACCTGCCGTCTGGGGCTAGACGGATCGCCGGGCCCCGTTCTGGATGCGGTCATCCACGGCCCCGGCCACCTGTTCCGGGTCCGGCGCGTGGCCGACTGCGGCGAACCGGGGGCTCGCGTGCGGCCGTACCTGAAGCGGTCGGACGAGTGGTCGAGCGTCGAGGTGGTGCGACGACTGCTGGGGATCACGCAGTTCGACACGACCGCCGACGACCACGCGGGGCGAGCACGCTGGGCCGCCGGGGAGTGGTCACCACTGGACCGCTGCGAAACCGTTCCGTGGCGACAGGCCCCGGAGGGAGTCCGGGTCATCTGGTGCGAAGGGGACGGCGCGCTGCTGGTGGTGAGGCCGAGCGTGAGCGGGGGTGGTCAGTCGACCTTGGACAGCCTGATCCGGGAATCCAACCGCATAGGCGTCAGCATCGCCGAGGTCGTCACCTCACTCCAGGCCAGAGGTCTCAACATCCCCGACCTCGCCACCACCATCCGCGCGGCCCTGTCGAAGGTCCCCTTCGCTCAACCCCCACCACAGCCCCGCTAGACCTACGACGGAGTTTCCCCCGGCGGACGCTCGCGCAGAATGCACGTCAACCGTGCCGTGCACACAGCCTTCCCGGCTTCATCCGTCACCGCGATCTGAAACGTCGCCGTGCTCCGACCCACGTGCAACGGCGTGCACACCCCGGTGACCAACCCCTCCCGCGCCGCCCGGTGGTGCGTGCACGACAGCTCCAGCCCCAACGCCACCCGATCGGGTGCCGCGTGCATCGCCGCAGCTACCGAGCCCAGGGTCTCCGCCAGCGACGCCGTCGCGCCCCCGTGCAGCAGCCCGTACGGCTGGCGGTTTCCGGCTACCGGCATCGTCCCCACGAGCCTGTTCGCGTCCCATTGGGTGATTTCGATGCCCAATTTCGTGGTCAGCTGCTCGGCCGCCAGGTCCATGTTCAGGCCTGGGAGCTGGTCGGGTGTGGGTGGGACGGCGGGGGTCACCGGCTACCTCCGGTCGGTGCGGAACTGTCGGTGCCCCACCCTAGACTCGGCCCGTGAGCACTTCCGACGCACCGCGCCTGCTGCTGATCGACGGCCACTCGATGGCGTACCGGGCCTTCTTCGCGCTGCCCAAGGAGAACTTCTCCACGAACACCGGGCAGACGACGAACGCCGTGTACGGGTTCACCTCGATGCTCATCAACCTGCTGCGCGACGAGGCGCCCACGCACGTGGCGGTGATGTTCGACGTCTCGCGCAAGACGTTCCGGTCCGAGGCGTTCGCCGAGTACAAGGCGAACCGCAGCAAGTCGCCGGACGAGTTCAAGGGCCAGGTCAGCCTGATCCAGGACGTCCTGGCGACGCTGTCGATCCCGACCATGGCCAAGGACAACTTCGAGGCCGACGACCTGATCGCCACGCTCACGACACAGGCGGTCGCGGACGGCTTCAAGGTCGCGATCTGCACCGGCGACCGCGACGCGTTGCAGCTGGTCAACGACTCGGTGACCGTGCTCTACCCGGTCAAGGGCGTGTCCGAGATGGCCCGGTTCACCCCCGAACTCGTCCTGGAGAAGTACGGCGTCACGCCCGAGCAGTACCCGGACTTCGCCGCGCTGCGCGGCGACCCCTCGGACAACCTGCCGAAGATCCCCGGCGTCGGCGAGAAGACGATCACCAAGTGGATCCAGCAGTTCGGGTCGCTCGGCGGGCTGATCGACCGGGTCGACGAGGTCAAGGGCAAGGCCGGCGAGGCGCTGCGGGAGAACATCACCAACGTCCTCCTCAACCGCCACCTGACCGAGCTGGTCCGCGACGTCGAGCTGCCGCTCGGGCCGCAGGACCTGGAGAAGAAGGCGTGGGACCGCGAGGCGGTGCACCGCCTGTTCGACGAGCTGGAGTTCCGCGTGCTGCGGGACCGGCTGTTCGCCACCCTGCCGTCCGAGGAGCCGGAGGCCGAGGAGGGCTTCGAGGTCAACGGCGGCGCGGTGCCGTCCGGGCTGCTCGGCGGCTGGCTGGACGAGTACGCGCGCGGCGCGCGGGTCGGGGTCGCGTTCCGCGAGAAGGGCGGCGACCTGGAGGGCATCGCGTTCGCGACGGCCACCGGTGACGGCGGGTACGTCGAGGTCGCGCAGCTCGACGAGTCGGACGAGACGGCGCTGGCCGCGTGGCTGGCGGACGAGTCCGTGACCAAGGCGGGCCACGACCTGAAGCTGCCGCTGCGCGCGATGCGGGCCCGCGGCTGGACGCTCAAGGGCCTCACCAGCGACACCGGCCTCGCCGCGTACCTCGTGCGGCCCGGTCAGCGGTCGTTCGCGCTGGACGACCTGGCGATCCGCTACCTGCACCGGGAGCTGCGCGCCGAGGAGTCGTCGGACGGGCAGCTGTCGCTGCTGGTCGACGAGGAGGAGGAACTCCAGAAGACCGCCACCGGCACGATCCTGCGGGCCCGCGCGGTCGCCGAGCTGGCGGACGCGCTGGACGAGCAGCTCGTCGGCATCGGCGGCACGCGGCTGCTGGCCGAGCTGGAGCTGCCGCTGATGGCCGTGCTGGACGAGGTGGAGGCGACCGGCATCGCGATCGACTCGCCGCACCTGGCCGAGCTGGAGGCGCACTTCGCCGCTGGCGTGAAGCAGGCGGCGCAGGACGCGTACGCGGTGATCGGCAAGGAGATCAACCTCGGCTCGCCGAAGCAGCTCCAGGTCGTGCTGTTCGACGAGCTGGACATGCCCAAGACGAAGAAGACGAAGACCGGGTACACGACGGACGCCGAGGCGTTGCAGGACCTGCTGGAGAAGACGCAGCACCCGTTCCTCCAGCACCTGTTGGCGCACCGGGACGTCACGCGGTTGAAGTCCACTGTGGACGGCCTGCTGAAGTCGGTCGCGGACGACGGCCGGATCCACACGACGTTCCACCAGACGATCGCGGCGACCGGACGGCTGTCCTCGACGGACCCGAACCTGCAGAACATCCCGATCCGCACGGACGAGGGCCGCCGGATCCGCGAGGCGTTCGTCGTCGGCGAGGGGTACGCCGAGCTGATGACGGCGGACTACAGCCAGATCGAGATGCGGATCATGGCGCACCTGTCGAAGGACGCCGGGCTGATCGAGGCGTTCAACAGCGGCGAGGACCTGCACACGTACGTGGCGTCGCAGGCGTTCTCGGTGCCGACGAGCGAGGTCAGCGGCGAGATGCGCCGTCGGATCAAGGCCATGTCGTACGGCCTCGCGTACGGGCTGTCGGTGTACGGCCTGGCGCAGCAGCTGCGGATCCCGGCCGAGGAGGCCAAGGAGCAGATGGAGGCGTACTTCTCCCGTTTCGGCGGCGTGCGGGACTACCTCCAGCAGATCGTCGTGCAGGCGTCGAAGGACGGCTACACCGAGACGATCCTCGGGCGTCGGCGCTACCTGCCGGACCTGAACAGCGACAACCGCCAGCGCCGCGAGATGGCTGAGCGGATGGCGCTCAACGCCCCCATCCAGGGGTCGGCCGCGGACATCATCAAGGTCGCCATGCTGGGCGTGCACCGGGCGTTGGGGGAAGCCGGGTTGCGGACGCGGATGCTGCTCCAGGTCCACGACGAACTGGTGCTGGAGGTCGCCGAGGGCGAGCGCGAGGCGGTGGAAGCCCTCGTGCGCGAGCACATGGGCAACGCCTACCACCTGTCCGTGCCGCTGGAGGTGTCGGTCGGCGTCGGCCGGTCCTGGGACGACGCGGCGCACTAGCGCCATGTGAGACGGCGGTGGCGCAGTTGCGACGTGTCGCGGTCGCGCCACCGCTCGGGTAGTGACGCGCGTCGGGGCCGTCAGCAGGCTGTCCGGCATGGACCGCATCTCTTGGAAGCTCGCGACTCTCGCGGTGGCCGTGGGTGTCGCGTTGGGGACCGCCGTGCCCGCCTCGGCGGGTCAGGTCGAGGTCGGGTCGACCCGGCAGTGGCTGTCGATGGGGCCGAACGCGGGCGGTGGCGACCTCGCCTTCACGAAGGCGATGCCGTCGCGGATGTACGTGCTGACCGCGACCGGCCGCAACGTCTACCGCACCGACGACCGCGGCAGGACGTGGCGCGCGCCCGTCGGGCTGGACCTGCCCGCCGCCTCGGGACGGCAGATCGCCGCCGACCCGCGGGACGCGAGCCTCGTCTACGTCGCCTCCGCCCCGCAGGGCGGCGACCGCGGCTGGGTGCTGCGCAGCCGCGACGCCGGGCGGACGTTCCAGAAGGTGTTCGACACCCCCGCCGGGTTCACCGGCCTGGTCGTGTCGCGCACCGGGCAGTCGGTGTTCGCCGCGGGTGACGAGGGCGTCTACCTCAGCACGGACCACGGGTCGCACTGGACGCTGCTCGCGGGCTCGCCCACGGGCGTGCGGCAGCTCGCGCTGGCCGACAGCGACCTCTACGTCGGCACCGGCTCCGGCGTGCACCTGATCGAGAACGCCACGAGCAAGCCCGCCAAGGCCAAGAAGCTGCCCGTCGACCTCGCCGTGGACACCCTCGCCGCGGGCGACCGGGTCGTGGTGGCCGCGGGCATCTTCAGCGGCGCGGTCCTGTCGACCGACCACGGGCGCACGTGGCGCGCGGCCGCCGGGCCGTGGAAGTCGGGCGACGCGGTGCCGTACGTCGGCGTCGGGCCCGCGGGCGACGTGCAAGTGCAGACGATCGAGGGGTCGCAGGACGGCAGCGGCGCGAAGAACCTGTGGATCAGCCGGGACCTCGGGCGGAACTGGAGGTCCACGCCCGCGACCGAGAAGGTCGACGTCTACACCGAGGTCGGCAGCTTCCCGGACCGGCCGGACGTGCAGGTCGTCGCCGCGTCGGCGGGCATCTTCACCACCCGCGACTCGGTCGACTTCCAGCGCATCGGCGTCCCGGACACGGCCGTCAACGCCCTGGCCGTCGCCGGGTCCGCGCTCATCGCGGGCACGCCGTCCGGCAGCTACCGGTCCACCGCGCCGCTGAAGCGCGACCTCGGGCCCGGCTACCAGGACTGGGGCTGGACCGGCAAGATCCCGCACACCATCGGCAACTCCGTCGGCGCGCTGGAAACCTTGCCCGGCAAGGGAACCGACGTGCTGCGGGCGCGCAACACCTACTGCCCCGGCGACTGCTTCGCCGTGGAGCGGTCGACCGACGGCGGCACGACGTGGGAGGGGCTGGCCGCGCTGCCGGGCAACTCGCACTCGCTCGTCGTCGACCCGAAGGACAAGACGAGGGTCTACACCGGCGCCTACCTCGCGCCCGCGCTGTTCGCCAGCACGGACGGCGGCGCGAGCTTCACCCCGTTGCACGACCAGGAGCTGTCCGGCGTGAACGGGCTCGCCGTCGACCCGACCCGGCCCGCGGGGTCGGTGTGGATCGCGGACGTCAGCGGCCTGTACCTGAGCACCGGCCCGGACCTGCCGCTGGCGAAGGCGTTCGACGGCCGGGTCGAGGCGGTCGCGGTCGACCCGCGGAACTCCTCGCACGTGGTCGCCGTGGGCGACGGGGTGCTGAAGGTCAGCTTCGACGCGGGCAAGTCGTTCACCGACGCCACCCGGCCCGCGGACCTGTTCTACACGTCGGTCGCGTTCTCCCGCGACGGCACGCTGTTCGCCGGCACCCGCGACTTCATGGTGCCCGGCCAAGGGGTGCTGACCAGCACGGACGGCGGCAAGCGCTGGAAGGTCCTTCCCGACCAGCCCGCCGACCACGAGGTGCGCGCGGTGCTCGTGTCGCCGGACGGCAAGTGGCTGTTCGCGGGCACGATGGCCAGCGGCGTCCACCGGCTCGCCCTGCGCTGAGCCGCCGGGTGACGGGCTCGGGCTGGTGATCCTTGCAGGGAGTCACCAGCCCGAGTCGTCCAGCCAGCCGAGCTCGTTGACCCGCCAGGCCAGGTGCATGCGGCTCTGGGCGTTGGCCCGCCGCATCAGGTCCTGCACCCGGCGTTGGAGCGTTCGCCCGCTGACCCCGAGCTGCGTGGCGATCGACTTGTCGCTGATCCCGGCGAGCAGCAGCGACAGCAGCTGCCGCTCGTCCGGGGTCAGCGGCACGTCGGACCCGCCGTCCAGGCGCAGCGGGATCGCCCGCTCCCAGTAGCTCTCGAACAGCGCGATCAACGCGCTGAGCAGGCTGCTCTCCATCACGAGCGCGGCCGTCGGCTCACCCGTGGCGTCGTCGGTGACCAGCGGGCACAACGCGATCGAGCGGTCGGCGATGGCGAGCCGGACCGGCAACGTCGGCAGCGACCGGCCGACCAGCCCGGCGCGGACCGACGCCATGACCTCGGCCAGCTCGCCGGGCTCCTCCAGCAGCGCCGTCTCGAACACGGCCTGGTAGCGCACGCCCCGTGCCAGAGCCTTCGCCTCCTCGTCGTTCTCCGGCGAGGCCATCGCGATCGGCGCCTTGCGGCAGAACCAGAGCATCTCCTCGCGGGCGTCGCGCTGGAGGCTCAGCAGCTGGTGCCGGATCGCCTCCGCGCCGGTCACCACGTCGACCAGCCGCGCCGAGTCGCGGCGGCGCACGCCTCCCCGGTACTCGTCGGCGAGCTGCGCCACGGCCGCCCGCGCCTGCTCCAGTTCGGCCTGCCCCTTCACCAGCATGGGGCCGAGCAGCACGTCCGGCGGGGCCGCCGCGTACCGGTCGCCGGTGCGGGTCACGAGCCCCTTGGCCAGCAGCACCTTCAACGCCGCCGTCACCTCGCCGCGCCGCGCGCCCAGGTTGTCCGCGATCTCGTCGGCGTCACTGCGGTAGCCGCTGACCACGGCCCGGTAGATCCGTTCCTCGGCGGGACTCAGCCCGAGCGCTCCCAGCACGACCACTCCCACGGTGAGGTCACTCCCTGCGGGGGTGAGGGTACTTTCGCCGCCGATGGATCGGGTTACCTCGGTGTAGCGCCGCCTCTGCCCCTGGCCGCGAAGTGGGTGGTGACCACGGTCGGTCCTGCGGCGGGGCCTACCTCGTGGGGTTCGGCGCGGTGACGCGGACGTCGCGCGCGGTCAGTTCGACGCCGCACTCGGCGCACTCGACCTTCGCGTGGACGTCGCCGCCGCAGTCGTGGTGGTGCAGGTCGAACGACGGGCGGCCGTCCTCCGGCGGCATCCAGCGCGCGCCCCAGTCGCGTAGGGCCATCAGCACCGGGTAGAGGGCGTGGCCCTTCTCGGTGAGCCGGTACTCGTAGCGGGTGCGGGCGTCCTTGTACGCGACCCTTCTCAGCACGCCCTCGTCGACGAGTTCCGCCAGCCGTTCCGTCAGCACGCTGCGGGAGATGTCCATCTGCGACTGGAAGTCCTCGAACCGGCGGGTGCCCAGGAAGACCTGGCGCAGCAGCAGGAGGGTCCACCGCTCGCCCAGCAGGGCAGCGGAGCGCGAGATGGTGCACTGCGGGTCGGCCAGCTTCGCGTGTGCCATGTCTCCGAGGATACGCTTGCGTTCGGAAAGCAGACTCAGCTACGGTGGCGTTCTGAATCCGAACCCAACGAGGCGGCTGTCCCATGATCGGTCCACGCGTGCACGCGCTCGACCGCTGGAGCGCGCCCGCCGCGGTCGACGCGGTGTTCGAAGGACTCTCCGACCACAGCCGCTACCTGCGGTTCCACGCCCCGATGCCCCGGCTGACCAAGACGTTCCGCGACCGGCTGTCCGACCTGGACGGCGTCGACCACGCGGCCGTGGTCGCCGAGGTCCTGGGCGAGCCCATCGGCATCGCGCGGCTGGTCCGGACCGGCGAGCGGCGGGCCGAGGCGGCGGTCGAGGTGGTCGACCGCTGGCACCGCCGCGGCGTCGGCCGGATGCTGCTCACCGAACTCGCGACGCTGGCCGGTGGACTCGGCTACCTGGAGCTGCACGGCGACGTGCTGCCGGAGAACACCCCGATGGTGCGGCTGGTGCGCGGCGTCCTGCCCGGCGCGCGGACCACCAACGCCGACGGCGTCGTCCACTTCAGCATCCCGGTCGGCTGGGCGTTCGGCCTGCCCACCCACGAGGACCTGCTGGCCGAGATCACCCGAGCCGCGCGATAGCCCCCACGACCCGGTCCCAGAACCGGTCGACGTCCAGGCCCACGGCCACCTTCGCGTTGGGCGCGAGCCCGCGGTAGCCGTCCAGGTCGACCACGGTCGCGCCCAGCGTGTGCGTGCCGGTCAACTCGACCTGCACGTGCGCGTCCACGCACTCCACCAGCGTCGGGTCGATCACCCGCGCGACCGCGACCGGGTCGTGCAGCGGGGGAGCGGCGAAGCCGAACATCGCCCGGTAGGTCTCGCCGAAGAACACCATCAGCTCCGCGCACGTCCGCCCGAGCGGGCCGAGGGCCTCCAGCCGCGCGACCACGTCCGGCGTCACCAGCGCCTGGTGCGTGACGTTGAGGCCGACCATCGTCACCGGCACGCCGCTGCCGAACACGATCGCCGCCGCCTCGGGGTCGACGTGGATGTTCGCCTCGGCGTACGGGGTGATGTTGCCGCGCCCGGTCGACCCGCCCATCAGCACGATCTCGGTGATCCGCTCCGCGTCCTCGGGGTAGCGGGTGAGCAGCAGCGCGACGTTCGTCAGCGCGCCGGTCGCGATCACCGTCGCGGGCAGCAGCCGGTGCAGCAGCTCGACGGCGTGCTCGTCCACCACGGGCACGGTCGGCGGCCCGAACACCGGGCCGTCCAGCCCGGACTCGCCGTGGATGTCGTCGGCGATCCGCAACGGCCTGAGCAGCGGTTTCGCGCTGCCCGCCGCGATCGGCACGGTGATACCGGCGGCCGTGCACACCCGCCGCGCGTTCAGCGTGACCTTCTCCAGCGTCTGGTTCGCCGCGACCGTCGTGACGCCCAGCAGGTCGAGCGCGGGGTCGCCCGCCGCGAGCAGGATCGCGATCGCGTCGTCGTGCCCCGGATCGCAGTCGAGGACCACTGGAATTCCCATGCGGCCCAGTCTGGACGACCGGTTCTTGTCGGTGCCCGGAGGTAGCCTCTTGAGGTGCCGCTCCTCGGACCTTCGGACCCGTTGCCGCACCCGCCGCGCAGAGTGGTCGTGGCGGGCAGCTCGGGTGCGGGCAAGTCGACGCTGGCCAGGGCGATCGCCGCGGCGCTCGGGCTTTCGTACGTGGAGATGGACGCGCTGTACCACGGTCCACAGTGGACTCCGAGGCCGGAGTTCGCCGCGGACGTGCGGAACTTCGTGCGCGGCCCGGCGTGGGTGACGGAATACCAGTACAACCACGTGCGCCCGCTGCTGCTGGCGGCGGCGGACACGCTGGTGTGGCTCGACTTCCCCCGCCACCTGGTGATGCGGAGGCTGGTCGTGCGCACGGTCCGCCGCCGGATCACCCGCAGCCACCTGTGGAACGGCAACTACGAACCGCCGCTGCACACCGTCTTCACCGACCGCGAGCACCTGTGGCGGTGGGCGTGGACGTCGTACGGGCGGACGCGGCACAAGATGACCACCGTGCTCGACGGGGAGCACGGCGCGCGGCTGGTGATCGTGCGGCTGCGCGGGCGGAAGGACGTGGACCGGTGGCGCGCGGGCCCGCTGCGCCACGCGGCTGGACTCGACGAGGAGTCGTTGCGATGACAGAGCGGATCGCGTTGGTGCTGGGCGGAACCGGGATGCTGGCCGGGTGCGCGTCGGCCTTGCTGGCCGACGGCTGGCGGGTCGTCCTGCCCAGCCGCAGACCCCGGTTCGGCATGGCGGCCCGAGCCGCACTGGCCCCGAGCGGCCACCGCACCACGACCACGGCGGCCGAACCCCGCCCCCGCGAGATCGCCGCCGACTGGGCCCGCCCCACCGAACTGGCCGACCGGGTCCGCGCCGCCGTCGACGGCCCCGTCGACCTCCTGGTCGCCTGGGTCCACTCCACCTACCGCGACCCGGTGCTCCGCGCCGTCGCCCCTCTGCTGGCCCCGCAGGCCCCCGTCGTGGAGGTCCACGACTCCGGCGCGGTCCACCGCGTCCACGGCCTCCCGGAACCGGTCCTCGACGGCCACCCCACTCAACAGGTCGTCCTAGGCCACCTCAAACACGGCGCGGGCACCCGCTGGCTCTCCCACCGCGAAACCTCCGACGGCGTCCTGGCGGCAGTACACCGCGCCCTCGAAGGCAAACCCCCGTCCACCTACCAGGTAGGCGACGTCGACACCTGGGGCTAACACTCCCAGCGGTTCACCTGCTCACGGGCTCACCCGCTCGCCCACCACGCGAGGCCGCGTCGGTAGGTCGGGTCACCATTTTTTCGAGCAGGGCGGTGACGAAGTCTCTGCCCTGCT
>NZ_JBHYHC010000084.1:0-40740 GCF_042738955.1 Umezawaea sp. NPDC059074 | reverse complement strand
GGCGCCGACCGGCCTGGGCGACATCCGGGGGGGCGAGACCGTGGTCTTCGTCGTCGACGCCGTCACGGTCTACGGCTCATCCCACCGATCGCCCGGTGACGGGCCCGCCCGTACCTGCGGCGGGCCCCTTCTCCGTTGGCGCGTCAGGGGATCAGCAGCAGTTTCGCCGTGGTCTTCCGGCCCTGGAGGTCCTCGTGGGCGCGGTGGGCCTCGGACAGCGGGTAACGCCCGCCGACCGCGACCTTGAGCGAGCCGTCCTGGATCGCCGCGAACAGCTCGCCCGCCCGCCACTCCAGTTCCTCGCGGGTGGCGACGTAGTGCCCCAGCGTGGGGCGGGTGAGGAACAGCGAGCCGCCCGCGTTGAGCCGCTGCGGGTCGACCGGCGGCACCGGGCCGCTGGACGCGCCGTAGAGCACCAGGTAGCCGCGCGGCTTGAGCACCGACAGGCTGCCGTCGAACGTGTCCTTGCCGACGCCGTCGTACACCGCGTGCACGCCCACGCCGTCGGTCAGCCGCTTCACCTCCGCGACGAAGTCGACCTCGGTGTACCGGATGACCTCGTCAGCACCGGCTTCCCGTGCCAAAGCTTCCTTCTCGGCCGTCGACACGGTGCCGATGACCCGCGCGCCGCGCGACTTCGCCAGCTGCGTGAGCAGCAGCCCCACCCCGCCTGCGGCGGCGTGCACCAGCACGGTGTCGCCCGCGTGGATCGGGTAGGTCGACGCCGCCAGGTAGTGCGCGGTCAGGCCCTGCAACAGCGTCGCGGCGGCCGTGTCGTCGTCCACGCCCTCCGGGACGTGCAGCGCGCCCGCGGCGTGGACCACGGTCTCCTCGGCGTAGCTGCCGCCCGCCCCGTGCCACGCCACCCGGTCGCCCACGGCGAACCCGGTCACGTCCTCGCCGACCGCGGTGACGACGCCCGCGCCCTCGCTGCCGAGCCGGAACGGCAGCTCCATCGGGTACTGCCCGGACCGGTGGTAGGTGTCGATGTAGTTCACGCCCGCCGCGCGCACGGCGACGACCAGCTCACCGGCCCCCGGCTTGCGCGGCTCGACGTCGACGTACTCCAAGACCTCTGGTCCGCCGGTCTCGCGCACCAGCACTGCCTTAGGCATGCACTTCCCCGTTCTCGTGGTCGTTCGTCCCGCCGAGGGCCACCCGGCGCGCCAGCCCCAGCGGGAGCGCGCCGGACCCGGCGATCGTGTCGTGGAACTCGCGCAGGGTGCCCCGCCCGGCGCGCAGGTAGTCGGCGCGGATGCTCTCGATCTCCAACGCGCCCGTGAGGTACGACGGGGCCTGCGTCGGCATCGCGCAGTACCGGCTCACCTCGCCCTTCGCCGTGCCGGGCGTGAGCGAGGTCTTGGCGGTCATGAACTCCTCCGCCTCCTCCGGCGTCATGTCGCCGCAGTGCAGCGCCGTGTCCACGATCATGCGCGCCGCGCGGAACGACCGCGCCTCCAGGTGCGCCAGCTCGTGCGCCGGGTCGGTGAAGTAGCCGTGCTCGCGCATCAGCGACTCCGAGTACAGCGCCCACCCCTCGCTGAAGTAGGGCGTGCGGAACACCTTGCGGACGGCCCGGTCCCGCGCGGCCAGCCACGACAGGTGCCAGTGGTGGCCGGGGTAGGTCTCGTGCACCGCGATCGTCGGCAGCTGCCCGCGGGCGTTGGTGCGCAACCGCTGGAGCACCTGCTCGTCGGTGAAGTCGGCGGGCGGGTACGGCACGAAGAAGTGCCCGGTCCGCCCGGCCGTGAGCGGCGGGGGAGAGAGGTAGGACGCCACGGCCGCGATCGGCCGCTGGAACTCCGGCGACGGCACCACCAGGCACTCCTCGCCGTCGGCGAACGTGACCAGCCCGTGCTCGGCGAGGAACGCCCGTGCCCGCTTCGTCTCGGCCTCGTACTCCGCTCGCATGTCCGCGACCGTCGGCGGGTGGTTCGCCTGCTGCTCCACCACCACGTCGTGCCACGGCCGGGGAGCCGTCAGCGCGTCCATCTCCGCGACGAGCCCGTCGTACGCCGCCACCCCGCGGTCGTGCAGCTCACCGGCCCCGTACCCGAGCAGTTCCTGCTCCACGAGGAGCGCCGAGTACAGCTCCTCGCCCATCCGCCAGTCCCCGCGCGCCCGCTCGGCGAACCCCTCCAGGAACTCGGCCAGCTCGTCGAACGCCACCGCCGCGGGCTCCGCGGCCGCCGCGAGCTCCGCCCGCAACCCCGGATCGGCTACCTCGGCGGGCAGCACGCCGGTCAGGTACGCCCGCCCGGACCGCGCCTGCCCGATCGCCCGCCGCACGATCACCGGCGACGCCAGCTCGGGGTCCAGGTTCGCCCGGCACGCGGCGAACACCGACGGCACCTCCGCCAGCCGCGCGACCACCGTGGACACCAGTTCCGGCTCCGGCCGCAACCGGTGCAGGAAGGCCGTGAACAGCGGGAACAGCACGGAGGACAGGTAGGTGGAGGGGTCACGCCGCCACGCGGGCCACGCGGCCTTCGCCCGCACGCCCCGCAACACCGCCACGAGCAGGTCGCGGTCCACGGTGTCGTCCAGGCTCAGCCCGGCGTCCGGCACCTCTTCGAACCGGGCCAGCCACTCGCCGGCCTCCCGCTCGTACCGCCCGAACCCGGCCGCGCTGAAGTCCCCGAACGTCCGATCGTGGTCCAGCGACCCGAGCACCGCCGCCTGACCGGGGAACCGGTCGAAGTGCCACCCGAGCACGCCGTCGACAAGTGTCTTCACACGGTGGAAAACTACCCGCACCACGTGGGACCGGTCACCGCCCACAAGTTACCCGCGGGTTCTAAAGTAGCTCCCGTGGCTGACGACGAGCAGACGACGACCAAGACGCCCACCGCCCCGCCGAAGGCGGTGAAGTCGGCGACCGCGTTCGTCGCCAAGCACGGCAAGGGCTCCCGCGCCGTCGTGGAACCGCTGGGCCGAGCAGGCGCCCGCGTGGTCCTGGTAGGCGCGGACGGTGCCCTGGGCGACCTGGTCCTCCCGGACGTCCCCACCGCCGAGGCGCTGGTGGAGCACATCGCCGACCTCGACGCCGCCGAGTGGGACCGCGAGACCACGGCGTCGTTGAAGATCGGCCCCGCCCACCGCCACAAGATGGCAGGCCGATGAAGCTCTACCTGGTCTCCTGCGCCGAACTCCCCACCGGTGACGGCGACGACGCAGCACTGGTGGACGCCCTGGCGGACCTGGGTGTCCACGCCGAGTGGTCCCCGTGGGACTCCGGAACCGACTTCACCTCGGCGGACCTGGTGCTCCTCCGCACCCCGTGGGACTACACGGACCGCCTGGACGAGTTCCTCGCGTGGTGCGCGACCGTGCCGGCACTGGCCAACCCGCTCACCACGATCCGCTGGAACATCGACAAGTCCTACATGGTCGACCTGGCGAACGCGGGCGTCCCCATCGTCCCCACCACCCTGCTGAACCCCGGCGACAGTCCACAGTGGCCGAACGTCGACTTCGTGATCAAGCCCGCGGTCGGCGCGGGCTCACGCGGCGCACTACGGGTGACCGCGGGCGACCACGAAGCCGCGGACGCCCACTGGCGCTCGTTGGGCGTGAAAGCCCTCCTCCAGCCCTACCAGTCCACAGTGGACAACCACGGCGAGACCGCGCTGGTCTACTTCGGCGGCCAGTACTCCCACGCCTTCACCAAGAGCGCCATGCTCACCGAGGACGCGGAACTGGACCCCTCGGGCAAGTTCATCGTCGAACGCCTGGCGCCCGCGGCCCCCAGCGCGGCACAACGACGCCTGGCCGAGGACACCATGGACGCCGCCGCGACGCGGTTGGGCATCCGCAGGACGGACCTCCTCTACGCCCGCGTGGACCTGGTGACGGGAAACGACGGCCACCCGCTGCTACTGGAACTGGAACTGGCGGAACCCTCCCTGGGCTTCCGCCAGACGGACGACACGGCCCCACTGCGCTTCGCCTCGGCCATCCGCACGGCCCTGTCGACCCGCTGAAGGACTCCGCCGGGACCGGCGGCGGCCGACCGACCAGGTGAAACGAGCCGCCGCCCACAGCACCCTCACGGGCGGGCACGAACCAGGCGTCCCGGCCCGTGAGACCCCCGGTGCGGGAAGTGCGGCCGGGGCGCGACACCGTCGTCCCCGACATCCACCCCTCGGGTTCACCCACTTCGGGTGAACCCCCTCCCCGCTGGTACGTTCCTCTCGTGATCCCCGGTTCCGTTGTCTGGCGCGCCCACTCCGACTGACGGCGTCCGCTTGCACGAAACCGGGCCGTCTTCGGACGGCCGCGACGCTCCTTCCGGAGGCGGCTCCCCGTTCCGGGAGTCCCCGTGGATCACCAAACCCGCTGGATGTCCTCCAGCCCCCGTCCCACCAGGTTCGTCCTCGTCGGCGACACCGTTCGCGCCGACCGGGTCCTCGCCATGGCCCGCCACGACCAGGCGTCGCTCTGGCGGGGCGACTACCGCCAAGCCCGCCAGGTCCTCTCGGCGGTGAAGCGACGGCTCGCCCCCGAGAACCCGCCGTCCACCTTCCAAGCCCACCGCCGGTCCACGGCCACCCGAGCCCGACTCCTCAGCCGACTGGTCGTGGAGCTGTCCCCGGACCACCGACTGGACCTCCCGCACGCCCCCGACACCTCCCAGGCCTGCGCCAGGGCGTTCGGTCCCACCGACGTCCGCTACCGACTCCCGCTCCAGGACCTCGTGGGCGTCCTCGCCGCGGACCAGTGGCGCGGCAGGGGAATCCACGTCCCGGCCCTGAACGCGAGGATCCACCCCCACTACGGCGTCTTCCCCCCGACCCGGCAGGACTACCTGGACCTGGTGGCGACCACCCCGCTACCGCGAGGAGCGAGGTCCGCGTTCGACGTCGGCACGGGAACCGGTGTCCTGGCGGCACTCCTCGCCCGGAAGGGGGTCGGCCGCGTCACCGCCACCGACCTGGAACCGCGAGCGGTGGCCTGCGCCCGCGACAACCTCACCAGGCTCGGCGTCGACGCGCTGGTGTCCAGGGCCGACCTCTTCCCCGACGGCAAGGCCGACCTGGTCGTCTGCAATCCGCCGTGGCTGCCCGGCACGCCGACGTCCACTGTGGACGCCGCCGTCCACGACCCCGACTCCCGAATGCTCCGCGGCTTCCTCGCGGGCCTGGGCGACCACCTCGCGGAGAACGGCGAGGCTTGGCTGATCCTCTCCGACCTGGCCGAACGACTGGGCCTGCGCGCGCCCGCCGAACTCCCGACCCTGATCGCGGAAGCGGGCCTGACCGTGACGGCCCGCCACACCACCCTCCCGCGCCACCGACTCCGCCCGGACGACCCGTTCGCCGCTCACCGTGCGCGGAGATCACCTCCCTGTGGTGTCTGAGCAGGCAAAACCATTAGTTTCTTGACGAAGTTAATTTAACCCGCCTACCGTCCCCCCATGGCGGCAACGAGGCCCCAACGGGCTCCGATCACGAGTCCCGCGGCGGCGACGGTGTTCAGCACCGTCCTCACCCAAGGCCCGGTCTCCCGCGTGGAGGTCGGCCGACGCACCGGCTTGTCCTCGGCCGCCGTCACGAAGGCCGCTAGGCCGTTCATCGACGCCGGTTACCTCGAAGAACTCGCCTCGGAGGAACGGACCGGGCCGGGTGCGGGCCGTCCGGCCAGCCCCCTCGCCATCCGCGCCGAGCGCGAGTTCTTCGTCGGCGTCAAGATCACCGACGACGACCTGATCGGCGTCGTCTGCGACCTGCGCGCCCAGGTGCGGGCCACCCGCCACCACCCCCTCACCTCGACGACCGTCGACGACGTCGTGGCCGCACTCGCCGACCTCGTCGCCGACCTGGTCGAGCCCTACCGCGACCGCACCTACTGCCTCGGCGTCGCCGTGTCCGGCGACGTCGACCAGGTCTCCGGCGTGGTCCGCTACTCCCCGTTCCTCCGCTGGCACGACGTCCCCCTCGGCGACCTCCTCGCCACCGCCACCGGCCTCTCCGTGCGCCTGGAGAACGACGTCAAAGCCCTCACCGTCGCCGAGCAGTGGTTCGGCGAAGGCGTCGGGATCGGGTCGTTCGCGCTGGTCACGGTCGGCACCGGCATCGGGTGCGGGCTCGTCGTCGGGCATCGGCTGGTCGCCGGGGCGCACGGGGTCGCGGGCGAACTCGGCCACGTGCCGGTCGGCGGCGACCAGCCGTGCCACTGCGGCGGCACCGGTTGCGTCGAGGCGATCGCGTCCACCGGCGCGATCGTCGCCCGAGCGGGGATGCCGATGGGCGAGGCCGTCGCCCGTGCCCGCGCCGGGGACCCCGCCGTGCGCGCGGTGTTCGCCGAAGCGGGGCACGCCATCGGGCTCGCGCTCGCCGCGATGGCGAACCTCGTCGGCCCCGAGCGGATCGTCGTGTCCGGCGAGGGGGTGGCGGCCTTCGACCTGTTCGAGGAGCACGTGCGCGCCGCGTTCACCGCGCAGGCGTTCGGCGCGGTCGCCGACTGCCTGCTGATCCTCCGGCCGCTGCCGTTCGAGGAATGGGCCCGCGGCGCGGCCGCCGTCTCCATCCAGGCCCTCTTCCACCCCTGACCCACCACCCCTGCGTGTGAAGGGAAGTCCATGTCCAGAACGCTCACCCTGCGGAGGGCGCTCGCCGTCCTGCCCGTGCTCGCGGCCACCCTCGTGGTGCCGACGCAGGCCCCCGTGACGGCGGCTCCCGCCTACACCTCCCCGGCGGCCGAGAAGGCGTTGGCCGCGAAGCCCTACCAGGGCTGGAGTTCGTGGAGCATGCAGTCCAGCAAGTACCCCGGCCTGAACCCCAGGGGCATGGGCAGCTGGCTGACCGAGGCGAACATCCTCGAGCAGACCGACGCCGTGGCCGCGAAGCTGAAGTCCAGCGGGTACGAGTACGTCAACATGGACGCGGGCTGGTGGATGAACTGGGACTGGGTCCCGGACTTCGACGCCAACGGCAGGCCGAAGACCAACGCCGAACGCTTCCCGCGCGGCATCAAGTACGTCGCCGACCACATCCACCGCAAGGGGATGAAGTCCGGGATCTACCTGCCGGTCGGGTTGGAGAAGGTCAACTACGACAAGGGCGACTTCCCGATCGCGGGCGCGGCCTCGTGCAGCACGCACGACATCGTCTACGACGACCTGCGGACCACGAACGGCTGGGACAGCTCGTACAAGCTCGACTTCGCGAAGCCGTGCGCGCAGAAGTACGTCGACTCGATCGCCACGATGTTCGCCGGGTGGGGCATCGACTTCTTCAAGCTGGACGGCGTCGGGCCCGGCTCCGGCAAGGCGGGCGTCAACTACGACAACCGCGACGAGGTGGCCGCGTACCGCAAGGCGCTGGACGCCACCGGGCGGAAGATCCACTTCGAGGTGTCGTGGTCGCTGGACATCGCGGCGATCGACACGTGGAAGGCGCACACCAACGGGTGGCGGATCGACACGGACGTCGAGTGCTACTGCGACACGCTGGTGACGTGGGAGAACTCCGTCGACAACCGGTGGGCCGACCTGCCGCAGTGGATCCGGCACGCCGGACCCGGCGGGTGGAACGACCTCGACTCGCTGGACGTCGGCAACGGCGAGATGGACGGCATCAACCCGGACGAGCGCCAGAGCTACATGACGCTGTGGTCGATCGCGGCGGCCCCGCTGTACACCGGGGACGACGTGACGAAGCTCGACAAGCTCGGCGAGAAGCTGCTGACGAACCCCGAGGTGCTGGCGGTGAACCAGCAGGGACGGCCCGCGTCCCCGGTGAAGGAGGGCGTGGACCAGCAGACGTGGTGGGTGCGGAACGCGGACGGGTCGTTCACCGTGGCGCTGTTCAACCTCGCGTCCACGCCCAAGGCCGTGCAGGGGCGGTGGAGCGATCTGGGGATGACCGGGGCCGGGCGGGTCCGGGACCTGTGGGCTC
Organism: Umezawaea sp. NPDC059074; assembly: GCF_042738955.1. Classification (NCBI taxonomy): domain Bacteria; kingdom Bacillati; phylum Actinomycetota; class Actinomycetes; order Pseudonocardiales; family Pseudonocardiaceae; genus Umezawaea; species Umezawaea sp. NPDC059074. The sequence goes on along the minus strand of NZ_JBHYHC010000084.1, from coordinate 32,842 downwards.
GCAAGGACCTGGGGACTTTCGCCGGTGGGTACGGGGCGCTGTTGCCGCCGCACGGGTCGCGGTTGTTCAAGGTGACGCCCGCCGGGATCGCCGGGGGGATCGAGGCGGAGAACGGGAAGGTCGCCAGCCGGGCCGGGGTGAAGGAGTGCTCGGCTTGCTCCGGGGGCAAGAAGGTCGGTGACCTGTACCAGGGCGGGTCGGTGGAGCTGCGGAACGTCCGGGTGGCCAAGGCCGGGGTGTACCGGATGTCCGTGTCGTACATCTCGGGGGATCCGCGGTGGTTCGGGATCTCGGTGAACGGGGCACCGGCCGCGTGGACGGAGTTCCCGGCTACTGCCGACTGGAACGCGCCTGCCGCCTACGAGGTGGTGGTGAACTTGCAGGCTGGGAACAACAGCGTGGTGTTCGACGGTGGAGGCGGGTACGGGCCGGACTTGGACAAGGTCGACGTGAGTCCGGTGTAGGTGGGTCCGGCCCGTTCACGCCATGGGGCGTGAACGGGCCGGATCTTCTTCACCCCTTGGCCTGGTGCTGTGCTAGCCGGCCAGTCCGGAGCCGATGCCGGTCATGGCGCGGACTTCCATCTCCGCCTGCTTGGTCGGGTCGGCCTTCGTGCGGCTGAGCATGGTGCCCAGCCAGCCGCAGACGAACGACAGGGGGATGGAGACGATTCCGGGGTTTCCCAGGGGGAACCAGTGGAAGTCGACGCCGGGGAAGATCGAGTTCGGGGCGCCCGACATGGCGGGCGAGAAGATGATCAGCAGGAGGCAGGAGCCCAGGCCGCCGTAGATGCTCCACAGGGTTCCGGTGGTGTTGAAGCGCTTCCAGAACAGCGAGAACAGGATCGTGGGCAGGTTGGCCGAGGCCGCCAGTGCCAAGGCCAGTGCCACCAGGAAGGCCACGTTCTGGCCGCTGGCCGCGATGCCGCCGACGATCGCCAGCAGGCCCACGGCCACCGCGGTGAGGCGCGCCACCCGCACTTCCGAGCGGGGGTCCGCTGTTCCCCGTTTGATGACGTTGGCGTAGACGTCGTGGGCGAAGCTGGCCGATGCGGTCAGGGTCAGGCCCGCCACCACGGCGAGGATGGTCGCGAAGGCCACCGCGGCGACGATGCCGAGCAGGACCGCGCCGCCGATCTCGAAGGCCAGCAGTGGGGCCGCGGAGTTCTCGCCACCGGGGGCAGCGGCGATCGTGGCCGAGCCGACCAGGGCGAGCGCGCCGAAGCCGATGACCAGCGTGCACAGGTAGAAGGTCGCCATCAGCAGGGTCGCCCACACGACCGAGCGGCGGGCTTCCTTGGCGTTCGGGACCGTGTAGAAGCGCATCAGGACGTGGGGGAGGCTGGTCACGCCCAGCACCAACGCCAGCGCCAGCGACACGAAGTCGAGTTTGGAGAGACCGCTGCCGCCGTAGAGGGCGCCGGGGTCGAGGACGCGGTTGCCCAGGGGGGTGTTGCGGGAGCCGGTTTCCAGGATGGCCGAGAGGCTGAAGCCGAACTTGCCCAGCAGGAAGATCGTCATGAAGCTGACGCACAGCAGGAGCAGCACCGCTTTGATGATCTGCACCCATGTCGTGCCCTTCATGCCGCCGACCAGCACGTAGAGCACCATCACGATGCCCACCACGGCGATGACGACGCCCTGCCCCACGCGGCTGTGGACGTTGAGGAGCAAGGCCATCAACGCGCCCGCGCCCGCCATCTGGGCGATCATGTAGAACAGCGAGATCACCAGGGTGGCGTTGGCCGCCGCCGCGCGGACCGGGCGTTGCTTCATGCGGAACGCCAAGACGTCGCCGAGGGTGAAGCGGCCCGTGTTCCTCAGCCTCTCGGCGATCAGCATGAGGCCCATCAGCCAGGCCACCACCCAGCCGACCGAGTACAGGAAGCCGTCGTAGCCGTGGACGGCGATGCCGCCGGAGATGCCGAGGAACGAGGCCGCCGACAGGAAGTCGCCGGACAGCGCGATGCCGTTCTGCGGGCCGGTGAAGCTGCTGCCCGCGGCGTAGTAGTCCGACGCCGTCGTGTTGCGGGTGCTGGCCCGGTAGACGACGTAGAGCGTGATGAGCACGAAGACGGCGAACACGCTGAGGTTGATGGCCACGTTGCCGCCCGTGGCCGGGGCGTCGACGCGCACGGCTACTCCTCCACGATTCCGGCCAGCCCGCGGACCACGTCGACCTGCGGGTCCAGCCTGCGCCTCGCGTAGCGCGCGTAGGACAGGGTGAGGGCGACCGTGGTGACGAACTGCGCCAGGCCGAGCAGGATGCCGACGTTGACCACGCCGACGACCCGCGTGCTCATGAAATCGTGCGCGTAAGCCGACGCGATCACATACGTCAGGTACCACGCGAGGAACAGGGCCGTCATCGGGAAGACGAATACCAGTGCGCGCCTGCGCAACGCCCGGAATTCCTCGCTGCCCTGGATGGCGACGAAGTCCGGATTGCCATCCCCGTCCACCAACAACGGCTTCGCGGGTTCGTCGAAAGTGGCGAACCCCCTCCCGCGATTAGGGGACTGCCGCGATTCAAGGGGGTGCGGCACGGCTTTCGTCATCGCGGTCCTCCACGGGGATTCCGGCGGCTGCGGACGCCTGGGCGACCGGGAGCCGGCGGCGCACAGCGTAGCCGGGCGTGCCGTGGAGTCAACCGGATGGCCCAGGTCCGTTGCCCGATCGTCCACATCCGTACCGGTCGGTCCACGACTCGTTACGCCATTCGGTGAGAATCTTGCTCGTTGGTCGTTGTCGGGGGCGTGGCCCTCGCCTACGATCGTTCGACGACATCGCCGCCGCTAATCGACGACCCGCTGCTCGAATCACGACAACGATTCCGTTCGGCTAACCGCGCCCAACCCGCACGGTGATCGCCCGACTACCGACCTTGGGGTCTATCCGGTGAGTGCGCAGAACCGTGTTCGATGGCGGTGGGCCACCGTGGCGGACTGGCGCAATTGGCGCCTCCCCGTGAAGGTCGCCGCGGTGCTGCTGGTCCCGGTCGCCGTGGCGGTCGGCGCGGGCGTGCTGCAGATTCGCGGATACGTGGTGCGCGCGGATTCCTACGCCTCCATCGGCAAGCTGGTCACGCTGCGGTCCGCGATGACCCCGCTGATCGCCGCCGTCCAGGACGAGCGGGCCTACCAGGCGGGCAGGCTCGACGGCGCGGCGCCGGACGAGAACTCCTACCACGAGCGCGGAGCCGTCACGACCCGCGCGTTCCAGACCGTGCGCGGGCTGGCCGAGGACCCGGCGACGCCGCTCGGCAGCGTGGCCGTCGCCCGGTTCGCCGAGGTGACCACCCAGGTCAACGCGATGCCGCAGCTGCGCCAGTCGATCGACGCGGGCTCCGACGTGTCCGTCTCCGTCGTCGCGTACACGACGGTGCTGCGCTCGATGCTCGACTTCGACCAGGCGCTCGTCAACGAGTTCGGCGACCCCGCGCTGGCGTCCACCGGCGGCGCGCTGCACAACCTCCAGGTGGCCGCGGAGCAGTTGTCGCTCCAGCACGCCGTGCTGCTCACGGCCGCGACCCGCGGGCGGCTCCTGGAGTCCGAGGTCGTGTCGATCGACCAGTCGCAGCTGCGCTACCTGGACCGGGTGGCGGACTTCGCCGCGCTGGCCACCTCCGCGCAGCGCGACCTGCGCACCCAGACCGTGACCGGCAGGGACGTCCTCGCGCGCGACCGGATGGTGCAGGACGCGCTGACCACCGTCCCCGCCGCGGGCAAGCCGGAACCGCCGACGCTCGCGTCGAAGGTGTCCATCGGCGAGTGGGAGTCGGCCTCCCACAACACCGACGCGCTGGTCAGCAAGGTCCTGACCGGCCTGGAAGGCGAGCTGTCCGGCACCGTCGCGACCCTCCAGGACGAGACCAGCGACCAGGCGGGCGTCATCTCGGTGATCCTGCTGGCGTCGCTGCTGACCGCCGTCGGCGTCGGCGTCGTCTTCGGCAACAACATGATCCGCTCGCTGCTGACCCTGCGCCGGACCGCGCTGCACGTCGCCCAGCACCAGCTGCCCGCGCTCGTCGCCGACCTCCGCGAGGAGGGCGCCAGCGAGGTCGTCATCGAACCCGTGGCCGTGCACACGACGGAGGAGTTCGGCCAGCTGGCCCGCGCGTTCGACGCGGTCCACCAGCAGGCCGTGGGCTCCGCCGTCGAGCAGGCCCGGCTGCGCGGCGGGCTGCGCAACACCTTCGTCAACCTGTCGCGCCGCAGCCAGGGCCTGGTCGAGCGGCAGCTGCGGCTGATGGAGGAGCTGGAGCGCAAGGAGGAGAACCCGCAGCAGCTGGCCAACCTCTTCAAGCTCGACCACCTCGCGACCCGGATGCGCCGCAACAACGAGAACCTGATGGTGCTGTCCGGCACGGACGTGACCCGCCGGTTCAGCAAGCCGATCCCGCTCGGCGACGTGCTGCGCGCGGCCGCGTCGGAGATCGAGCAGTACCAGCGGGTCGTGGTGCAGACGACGCCGCAGGTCGAGGTCGTCGGCTACGCCGCGAGCGACCTCGTGCGGCTCATCGCGGAACTGCTGGACAACGCCACCGCGTTCTCGCCGCCGCGCAGCCACGTCGTGATCGTCGGACGGCCCCGCAACGGCGGCGGCGTGGTGATCGACGTGATCGACGAGGGCGTCGGCATGTCGCCCGAGGAGCTGGACGCGGCCAACGTCCGCCTCCGGTCCGTCGACACCGACGAGCTGCCCGCGTCCCGGCAGATGGGGCACTTCGTCATCGCCCGGCTCTCCGCCCGGCACCAGATCGACGTCACGCTCGTCGACCAGGGGCCGCACCGCGACGGCCTGCGCGCGGTCGTCGGCGTGCCGCCGGACCTGGTCCGCAAGCCGTCGAACACCCCGCCGCGGGTCATCGAGGCGGCCCCCGTGCCCCGGCGCGCCACGGTCGTGCCGCCCGCGCGCCCGCGACAGGCCATCACCCGGAGCGCCGCACCCGCGCCGACCACCGCCGAGAGCGAGTGGTCGTCGTTCCGCGGCATGGCCGTGGAGGACGGCGCGACAGCCCCGAAATCGGTCTGGTTCAAGGGCAAGCTGCCCACCGGCGAGGCGCCGAGGCACCGCCTCGACGACCCGGCCGACGACCGGCCCGCGACCAACGGCACGACCCCCGACGTCGTCGAGCCCACGACCGGCTCCGACGTGGACTTGCCGAAGCGCAAGCCGAGGGGCAACCTCGTCGCTGGTCGGCCGGGAGCCGACGGTGTCGCACCCGTACGGCGGGATCCCAACGCGACACGCGGCTTCCTCTCCAACTACCAGACGGGAATCCGGCAAGGTGTGCGGGATTCCGGTGATCACCGTTCTGCACAGGAGAACCCATGAGCTCACCGCGGTCTCGCCAGGTGGACCAGTTCGGCTGGTTGATCACCAACTTCACCGAGCGCGTGCCCGGAGTGGCGCACGCCGTCGTCATCTCCGTCGACGGGCTGCTGCTCACCGCGTCCTCGGGCCTTCCGGGGCAGCGCGCGGACCAGCTCTGCGCCATCGCCGCGGGCGTGACGAGCCTCGCGCAGAGCGCGGCCACGTTCTTCGACGGCGGGGGAGTGCTCCGCTCGGTCGTGGAGATGGAGCACGGCATCATGCTGCTGATGTCGGTCCGCGACGGGTCGTGCCTCGCGGTGCTGGCCGCGCCGGACAGCGACGTCGGCCAGGTCGCCTACGAGATGACCGTCGTGGTGGACCAGGTCGGCCAGCTCCTCACGCCGGAACTCCGTGCGGAACTGCACGGTGCGACCAGGATGTCCGCGTGATGCCGTTATGACCGGATCGGACTCCGAGCAGTCGTTCGCCGACCTGCTCAACGGGATCACCCTCTCCGGCGGTTCGCGTCGCGGCCGCAAGGGCAAGCGCGACCGCCCCACCGCGCAGACGATCAGCCTGCCCACCCAGCCCGAGCCCTCCCCGTCGGACGACGTGGAGGAGGCCGCGGCGATCGTCCGGCCCTACTCGTGGACCGGCGGGCGCACGACGTCGGACTTCCAGCTCGAGATCGAGACCATGGTCAGCGTCGGCGAGGAGCTGTACGCGGGGCCGATCAAGGCCGAGTACCAGGACGTGATGGGGCTCTGCGAGAACCCCAGGTCGGTCGCGGAGGTCGCCGCGCTGCTCGGCATCCCGCTCGGCGTGGCCAAGGTCCTGCTCGGGGACATGGCCGAACGCGGCCTGCTCGACGTGCACGCGACCGCCGTCGTCGAGGGTGACGTGCCGGACCTCGGTCTGATGGAGCGCGTGCTCAGCGGCCTCCGCAAGCTCTGATCCTTCGCCCCAACGCCGTGCGTTGGGGCTTTTTCCTGCCTCCGTTGACGTGTAACCCCCAATGGGGGTACACATGGGGTTGCACAACTCCGGAGGGGGAGCCATGCCGAAGATCAACGTCTACCTGCCCGACGAACTGGCCGAGGCGGTCAAGCAGTCCGGGGTGCCCGTCTCCGCGATCTGCCAGCGCGCGCTGGAGGAGTCGGTCAAGCGGGTGACCGCCATCCGGGCCGTCGCGCTCGACGACCTGGCGTCCGGCGCGCCCGCGCTCCAGCTCTCGCGGTTCACCCAGCGCACCCGCGACGTGGTGGGGCTCGCCGTCGACCGGGCCAGGGCCGAGGGCGCCGAGCACGTCGGCACCGGGCACCTGCTGCACGGGGTGCTCGCCGAGGGCACGAACCTGGCCCTGCACGTGCTGCGGGCCGTCGAGGTCGACCCCGACCGGGTGGCCCGCGAACTGGCCCGGCTCGCCCCTCCCGCGGGCGACGCCGTCCCCGAGCGGTTCGGCGGGGACGCCGCCAACGCGCTGGAGCTGACCGTCACCGAGGCGTTGACCCTCGGGCACAACTACATCGGCTGCGAGCACCTGCTGCTCGGCCTGCTCGCCGAACCCGACGGCCTCGGCGGCCAAGCCCTCCGCGCGGCGGGGGCCGATCTCCGGACCGCCCGCGCGGCCGTGGTCGCGGCGCTCGCCGGGTACGTCCACCTGCGGGCCCAGCCGCCGAGCGCGGGCGGCCCCGTCGACGTGGCCGCCGCGCTGCGCCGGGAACTCGCCCCGCTCATCGGCAGGCTGGACCGCCTCGAGGCGCACGTCGGCCTGGAGTCCGAGGGGTGACCGCCTGGCGGATCCTGGTCGCCGTGCTGGTGGTCATCGCTCTCGCGTGACCTAGTGGCCGATGATCGCGGCCAGTGCGGAATAGAGCGCGCGGGGGTTGTCGACCATCGGGAAATGGCCGGAATCGGGAATGGCGAACGTGGTCGATTCGTCGAGCAGCGGAACGAGGTGCTCGGCCCGGTCGCCCAGCGAGCCGTACAGGTAGGCGGTGTTCGGCATCGCCCGGTACCAGTCCACCAGCTTCCCGCTGTCCGACCACTCGACCAGCGAGCGGGCGCTCTCGTGGACGGCGGTCGGCGAGCACGTCGCCGTCCACTCGCCCCACGCGCGCAGGTCGGCCTCGGGCGCGGCCTTCAGCGAGTCGACGAACCGGTGGAACTCGTTGACCGCGAAGTCCTCCAGTTCCAGGTCCGCGATCTGCCTGCTGACCAGGCCCGCGTCCTCGGCGACCAGGTTGCCCTCGACGCTGGTGTAGCTGACCAGGTTCTTCGCGCCCTGCGCGGCGATCAGGCCGACCGCGCCGCCGAGGCTGTGCCCGACCACGTGCAGCCGGATCGGCGCCAGCCGCGCCACGACGCGGACGACCAGTTCGGCGTAGGCCTCCAGGGTGTGCGCGCCGGACGGCAGCGGGGCCGTGCGGCCGTGGCCGGGGAGGTCGATCGCGCAGGTCGTGAGGTGCGCCAGGGCGGGCGACGCGGTGATGTCGGCGAAGCTCTCCTTGGTCGCGCTGAGGCCGTGCAGGAGGAGGACGACGTCCGGTCCGGCCGGTCGGATGTCCGCGACGACATCGACCACCGCGCCGTCGTGCTCGACGGGAATGGCCTGGTTGTGGAGGAGGTTCATCGTCCGGCTTCTGTCGTCGGGGGTGCTCGGGGATAGTCGGGTGTTCATCGGGACGTTGGGCCGGAACCTTGACCCGTGTTCATTCTTTCGCGTTGTTATTCGCGGCGGACGCGCTATTTCGACCGCAATAGTGCGGACCCTTGCCAAGATCCATAATTGGGTTACTATGGCTTCAGTGTCGACCGAAGCCAAGGAGTCCTCGTGAGCGCCGGACGGGAAACCCGCCTCTCCGCCTGGATCGAACGCGTCGCCGCGCACTTCGCCGAGGAGGGCATCCCGCTGATCGGCGGACGCATCCTCGGCTACCTGCTGGTGTGCGAACCGGTCGAGCGCACGGCCGCCGAACTGGCCCAGGAGCTGGAGGCCAGCAGCGGCTCGATCAGCACCAACCTCAAGTTCCTGGTCAACTCCGGCCTGGTCACCAAGCGCACCCGGCGCGGGCGGCAGGCCGCCGAGTACCGCGTCGACGAGAAGCGCTGGGCCGACATGGTGCAGCGCAGGCTGGACGCGCTGGTCAGCGTGCGCGACCTGACCGAGTCCGGCATGAGGCTGCTCAGCGGCGACCCGCAGCGCGCCCTCCGGCTGCGCACCGTGGACCAGCTCTACACCTGGCTCGCCGACGAGCTGCCCCCGTTGTGGGAGCGCCGCCCCACGCCGCCTAAGTGACCTCGCCCAGCGCCGCCTCCATGCCGTTCAGCACGGCGGCGCAGTCGTGTCGCAGCGTCTCGGCGTCGTCGGCGCGCACCACGAACACCCCGAGCCAGTTCCGCGAGCCGCCCGACGGGTCGTAGACCGGGACGGGGGTCCCCTCCGGCAGCGCGAACGCCCTGACCTGGTGGGCGGTCGTGCCGGGGGACAGCAGCGCGGTCCAGTCGACGGCGCTCGGCCGCCACGGCGGGGTGGTCCGCCACGGCGTGCCGTGCGCGTCGGTCGGGATGACGGCCAGCGACGCGGCGGCCCGCCTGCCCCGGACGAGCATCGCGGGCGGGTAGTCGACGGGTTCGCCGAGCAGTTCGCGGACCAGCGCCTCGACGGGGTCGAAACCGAAGACGGCCTCGATCTGCTTGGTCACCATGAGGCCCGCGAACCGGGCCCCGGTCTCGATGACGGAGACCCGGCCGTCCGGGCCCAGCTTGAGTTCGGTGTGGGTGCCCGCGGTGTCGAGGCCCAGGGCGTCGACGGCCTGGTTGGTGATCGCCTCCAGGCGTCGCTGGAGGTCTTCCGGCAGGACGCTGGGCAGGGTGCTGGCCACCTCGGTGAACGGGGGGATCGCAGGCAACTTGCCCGTGACGCACAACGAGTGGTGCACGCCGTTCGCGACGATCCCCTCGACGCTCACGTAGTCGCCGTGGCCGGGGGTGTCGTACCAGCCTTCGGTGCTGCCGGTGAGGATCTCCTCGACCAGCAGGTCGGCGTCGGTGTCCGGGGCGTACAGCTCGTTCATGCCCGCACGGCCGCCCAGCGCGAGCGCGTCGGCGATGTGCCGCCACGCGGGAGCGACGTCGTCGGGTGTCTCGAGGACCAGTTGGGCCACCGATCCCGCGCCCCAGGCCGGTTTCAGCAGCAGCGGCGGGGTCAGGTCGGTCATCGCGGCGGCCAGGTCCACTTCGGACTCGACACGGCGGAAGCGCGGGATCGGGGTGCCCGACGCCTCCCACGTCTCGCGCATCAGCCGCTTGTCCCTGGCGTTGACCAGGTTCGGGCCGCCGCCGCGGAGACCGAGGCGCTCGGCGACGTGCGCGACGAGCAGGACGGCGAACTCCGAGAGCGTCAGGACGGCGTCGGCCCCCAGTGCCTCGGCGTGCTTGGCGACCAGGTCGACCAGTGCCTCGCCGCGCTCGTCGGTGTCGAGGTGCGTGACGCTCGCGCAGGCGGGCCGCCACTCGTCCTCGGCCGCCGTCGGCAACGGGGCGAGGGCGAGCACGTGCAGGTCGCCGCAGCGGGCGATTCGCGGGAAGACGTGCTCCAGCGGGGCCCCGCCCTTGACGTACACGTAGACGATCTTCTTCGCCGGGCTCATCGGCCGACGGTAGGTTTCGGCCCGCGCGGCGGCCAACCCCTAGCGACCCCTAAACGGGCTGGTCAGCCGGGTCGAGCTGCTCGTGGGTCTCCGGCGTGAGCGCCGCGGGCACCGGGCCGCGCGACCGGCAGGCGACCCAGAGGCCCGCCGTCGCCACGACGGTCGCGCCCGCGCCCAGGACGTGGAGGGAGACGAGCACCTCGGGGACACCGGTCCAGTACTGGACCATGCCGAGCGTGCCCTGGGAGAGGACGACGGCGACCAGGATCCAGAAGCGGCGGCGCAGGACGGCGTCCTGCGAGAAGCCGTGGACGGCGAAGCCGAGCGCGGTGAGCATGCCGAGGAAGAGGAAGAGCAGGTCGGCGTGGACCTGGGCGAGGTTGTCGACCGGGAGGGCGAGGCGGGGGGTGTCGGAGTCCCCCGCGTGCGGGCCCGCGGCGGTGACGAACGTGCCCGCGAGGAGGAGGAAACCGAGGACCGCCGCTTGGACCACCTGGAGGGCGATGAGCGCCTTGGGGAGCAGCGGGGTGGCCGGGTCGTCGCCTTCGGCGAGGGACCGGTGGAGGAGGACGGCCAGCCAGACGAGGCCCATGGAGACCAAGAAGTGCACGGAGACCGTCCACCACAGGAGTCCGGTGAGGACGGTGATGCCGCCGATCACGGCCTGGAGCGCCACGCCGCCGAGCTGGACGAGGGCGAGGGTGACGACGCGACGCCTGCGGGGGCGGCCCAGCCAGGCCGCGACGACGATGAGCCCGGCGAAGATTCCGACCACACCGGTGAGGGTCCGGTTGCCGAACTCGACCCACTGGTGGAGGGGCGCTACCTCGGGGTGGGCGACGGGGGTGAGGCTGCCCGCCACGCACTGCGGCCACGTGGGGCAGCCGAGCCCCGAACCGGTGACCCGGACGATCGACCCGGTGACGGCGATCCCGCCCTGCGCGATGACCAGTGCCACGGCGATGGCGCGCTGGAGGGACAGGAGACGGGTGGTGAACCAGGGGGGAACCGACACCCGTCGATGGTAGGACGGGGGTGCTGAGAGGCGGTTCCGGGGTGAGCGTTGGGGGCCTGCCGGTCCCGGCCGGGTCACCGCTCGACCCGGTGCGCCCGCTGGTGGTCCTAGTCCAGTTTCGTGGTCTTGCTCGCCACGGCCGCCGCGCCGATGCCCCAGGCCAGCAGTACCAGCACCGGGCCCGCGCCGGGGCCGGTGCCGTTCACCACCGCCGCGTGCAGGCCCTCCGCCAAGGCTGCCGAGGGGAGTAGCTGGACCACGGCCGCCACGCCCGAGGGCAGGGAGTCGACTCCCAGTGCCAGGCCGCCGATCAGGAGCAGGACGAACCAGACGATGTTGGCCAGTGCCAGGACGATCTCGGCTCGGAGCGCGCCGCCCAGCAGCACACCCAGCGCGCCGAAGGTGAGCGTGCCCAGGACGATCAGCAGCACCGCCCACGCGATGCCGCTCGCCGGTGGCCGCCAGCCCAATGCCAGCGCTGTGCCGCCGAGGATCACGATCTGGATCGCCACCACCGCCAACGCCGCCGTCACGCGGCCGGTGACGAGCAGCCAGCGTGGTTGGGCCGAGGCCAGGCGTTTGAGGATGCCGTAGCGCCGGTCGAAGCCGAGTGCGATGGCCTGGCCGGTGAAGGCCGACGACAGGATCGCCAGGGCGAAGACGCGGGCTGTCGCGGAGCCGACCCTGGGGTCCGGCATGGGGATGACGGTCATCAAGGTGAGCGCCACCAGCAGGGCCACCGGGATGATCACCGTGAGGAGGATCTGCTCCCCGTGCCTCAACGTCAGCAGGATCTCCATGCGCGACTGCGCGAGGAACATCCTGCCCAGCCTGCCGCGGCCCGGCGCCGGGGTGAACGTGCCGGGGGTGAACCTGGCCTGCGGCGTCACCGGATCTCCGATCGTGCTTGTCCTGGTCACCCGCGCAGCTCCCGGCCGGTCAGTTCGAGGAACACGTCTTCCAGGCTGCGCTTCGCGACCATCAGCTCCTCGGCCAGCACACCCTGCTGGGCGCACCACGAGGTCACGGTCGAGACGACCTGCGGCGTGATGCGGCCCTCCACCAGATAACTCCCCGCCGACGGTTCGCGCACGCGGAGGCCCTCCGGGAGGGCGGCCAGCAGGAGCGAGGTGTCGAGGCCGTGGCGGGTGCGGAAGCGGAGCTGCTGGTCGTCCGGCTCGTCCGCGGTCAGCTCCTGGGGGCTGCCCTGGGCGACCACGCGGCCGGAGTCGACGATCACGACGTGGTCGGCCAGTTCCTCGGCCTCGTCGATGAGGTGGGTGGTGAGCAGGACGCTGACGCCGTCGCGGCGCAGGGCGTTGATCAGCTCCCACACGAGTCGGCGCGCCTGCGGGTCCATGCCCGCGGTCGGCTCGTCGAGGAACACCAGTTCCGGGCGGCCGACGAGGGCGCACGCGAGGGACAGGCGTTGCTGCTGGCCGCCCGACAGGCGCTTGTACGGGGTGCGGACCGCGCCGGTGAGGCCGAGCACGTCCAGCAGCCACGCGGGGTCGAGCGGGTTGGCCGAGCAGGTGGCGATGAGGGTGAGGAGCTCGTCGGCGCGGACGCCGGGGTACCCGCCGCCGCCCTGCGGCATCACGCCGATGCGGGGCCGGAGCTGCTCGCCCTGGGTCTTCGGGTCGAGGCCCAGCACGCGGACGGTGCCCTCGTCGGCGGTGCGGAAGCCCTCGCACACCTCGACGGTCGACGTCTTGCCCGCGCCGTTGGGGCCCAGCAGGGCCAGCACGGACCCGGTCCGCAGGGTGAGGTCGAGACCGTCCACCGCGACCGTGGCTCCGTAGCGCTTGACCAGTCCCGACACTTCGACGGCTGAGGTCACGGACTGGGGGGTCACGGGCGGGAAGCCTAGTGCCGTGACCGCCAACACCTGTTGGGGGGTTCCGCCGAACGGGGCCGTGAAACGCCGCGCGTTCGGTGGTGGGGCTGGCCCCACCGGGGTTCTCGGGGTGGCTTCAGGGTCGCCTCGGGGGAATTCCCCATACCTGCGGAAACGCGACTGCGGCACTATTTCGACATGGGCGGGATTCAGCGGAAAAAGCGGGCGGTGCTGGCACCACTCGCTGTTGCGAGCCTGGTTCTGTCGTTGTTCCCGATTGTTTACCTGCACGTGGCGTCGGCGGGTCAGATTAGTCCCATCAGCCACACGATCAGCGACTACATCTTCGTCGCCAACGGGACCGGGCTGTTGGCGGTGACGGCGCTGTCGCTCGCCGCGGGCTCCGTCGTGCTGCTGATCGCCCTGTTCGGGGCGGGTCTGCCGCGTCGTGGGCCGATCAGCGTGCTGGTGGGCCTGTGGTCGGCGGGCTTGACCGTCGCCGCCGTCTTCCCCACCGACCCGACCGGAACCCCCACCACCTTCCCCGGCGCCGTGCACCGCTACGCGGGCGCGGTGATGTTCGTGAGCCTGCCGCTGGCGGGTTTGCTCATTTCCCGGCGATTCATCCCGAGTACCACTGTCCGTCGCCTCGCGGTCGCCAGTGGGATAACCAGCTTCCTCTTTCTGCTGAGCCATGTGCCGGTCGTTTTTCCGGGAGATGGAGCAGTGCTGTTGGGGTTGACCGAACGAATCCTGTTCGCCGTCCTCTACGGCCTGTTGTTCGCGCTCGCCGCCGCGCTCTGGCGGGACAACGCGCCCCAGCGGCGCACGGGGGAGGTGACCGCGTGACCGGCATCGCGATCCTGCTGGCCGTCGTGGGCGCCGTGTTCTTCGCCGTCGCCGCCCGGCTCCAGCACAGCGCCGTCCGGCAGGGGGAGGGCGGTCCCCGGATCACCGAGCTGCTGCGCCGTCCGCGCTGGCTCGGCGGGCTGCTCCTGCTCGTGGCCGGCGCGGGCGTGCACGCCGTGGCGCTCGGCATGGCCCCGCTGACCGTCGTCCAGCCCGTCGGGGTGCTGGCCATCGGGATGACCGCCGTGCTCGACGGTCGCCGCAAGGCCCTGCCCGCCGTCGCGGTCACCACGATCGGCGTCGGGTTGTTCGTGCTGCTCGCGGCGGGCAGTGCCACGGCGACACAGGTCGCGCCCGAGGCGGAGCTGCGGGCCGGGCTGCTGGTGCTCGGCCTGGTCGCGGCCCCCGGCCTGCTGGGCGTGCTCAGCGGACGGCCGCACCTGCGGGCGCTGTCGTTCGGCGTCGCGGGCGGCGTGGCCTACGGCTACGTGTCCGTGCTCATGCGGGCCGTCTCCCAGGACCTCCAGCAGGGCGCGTTCGACCTCGCGTCCGCCGCGTCCGTGCTCGGCATCGTCGCCTCGCTGCTCGTCGGCGGCTGGTTCATCCAGCACGCCTACGCCTGCGGCCCCGCCCACCTCACCGTCGCGTGCCTCACCGTCGTCGACCCGCTGGTCGCCGTCGGCATCGGGGCCGGACTGCTGGGGGAGTCCGCCCGCACCACCGGGTGGACCGCCCTGGCCCAGATCGCGTGCGCCGCGCTCGCCGTCGGCGGCGTCCGCATGCTCGCCCGTCGAGAACCACCACCCACCAGATCGGAGAAGCTCGTGAGCAACGGACGCGCACTGCGGATCGTCATCGCGGCGGAGACCTTCCCCCCGGACGTCAACGGCGCCGCTCGGTTCGCGCACCGCCTGTCGGTCGGCCTCGCAGGCCGCGGCCACGACGTCCACGTCATCTGCGCCGACCCGGAGGGGCCGGCCAGGACGGAGATAGCCGACGGCATCACCGTGCACCGCCTGCGGTCGCGCCGCACGCCGTTCTACCGCGGCTTCCGGGTGTGCCTGCCCAAGGACGTGCGCGGCCCGGTCCGCGACCTGCTCGACCAGCTCGAACCCGACCTCGTGCACGTCCAGGCGCACTTCATGATCGGCCGCCAGGTGCTCCGACAGGCCGCCGAGCGCGGCATCCCGACCGTGGCGACGAACCACTTCATGCCGGAGAACCTGTTCGGCCACGCGCACGTCCCCGCCTGGTTGCAGCGGACGGCGTCGCGGCTGGCGTGGCGCGACCTGAACAAGGTGTTCTCGGTGGCCGACGCGGTGACCGCGCCGACGCCGCGCGCGGTGGAACTGCTGCACGAGAAGGGTTTCCCGCGCCGGGCGGTGCCGGTGTCCTGCGGCATCGACATCGACCGCTACCGGCTGCGCGAGGCCACCCGCACCGACAACGACCCGACCGTGCTGTTCGTCGGCAGGCTCGACGAGGAGAAGCGGGTCGACGAGCTGCTGCGGGCGCTCGCGCTGGTGCCGAGGCTGCGCGCCGAGATCGTCGGCGACGGCTCGTGCCGCGCGGAGTGGGAGCTGCTCGCCGCCCACCTCGGCATCACCGAGCGGGTGCGGTTCCGCGGTTTCGTGGACGAGGAGGCGCTGCTGGACGCCTACGCGAACGCCGACGTGTTCTGCATGCCCGGTATCGCGGAGCTGCAGAGCCTCGCGACCATGGAGGCCATGGCCGCGGGCAAGCCGGTCGTCGCCGCCGACGCCATGGCGCTGCCGCACCTCGTCCGCCCCGGCCGCAACGGCTGGCTCTTCCAGCCCGGTGACGTCCGCGGCCTGGCCGACCGGCTGCACGGCGTGCTGGCCGACCCGTCCGTCACTGCCCGCATGGGCGCGGCCAGCAGCGAGCTGATCGCCAAGCACGCACTGGGCACCACGCTCGACCGGTTCGAGGCGATCTACGCCGACCTGGTCGGCGCGCCGGTCACCGAGCCCGCCCCGGCCCCCGTCGCCGAACTGGCGGCCTGACCGGACTTGGCCCGGACGGCCTCGACGACGCGCAGGGCGGCGGGCTTGAGCACGAGCCCGTCGTCCGGCGTCCGGTCCACCAGGAACCGGTACAGCAGCGCGTAGCTCTCCAGCTTCACCAGCAGGGCGCCCGCCGCGTCGGTGCCGTCCCGCGCGGGATCGGCCTGCTGCACCAGCGTCTTCACGATCGCGCGGCGGGCCCGCATGGGCACCCACCAGCTCGTCACCAGCACCAGCAGCAGCCCGAACACCAGCGACGTCGCGAGCACCGACTGCCAGCCGAGGAAGCGCAGCCCTCCCAGCAGCAGGACCACGGCTATCAGCAGGAACCCGATGCCGTAGACCACGGCCCAGCCCGCCGTCGCGGCGGCCGGGGACTCGGCGTGCTCGGCCTCCCACTTGCCGTGCCGCTTGCGCCACCGCTGCAACGACCGCCCGCCCGCCGTGGCGCACGCCGCGCCGATCGCGACGGCGGCCACCGCGGCGAAGACGACGACCGGGCCGGTCAGCCAGTCGAGGTCGTACAGCTCGTAGTGGACGACCGCCCACGCGGCCAGCCCCACGGCGGCCACGGCCCCCAGCCGCCACAGCACCTTGCCGACGCGCTTGTAGGTGCGCGGGTCCTTCAGCACCGCGAAGGGCGTGCGGATCGGCGCGGGCAGGCTGCCGATCACCAGCAGCGCCAGCACGAGCAGCGCCACGCCGCCGACCGCGACCATGCCCGTCGCGGCCTCCTCGCCGGTCGCCCCGGAGTTCAGCGCGGCCCGCGTCCGGTCGATCGCGATGACCCCCAACGGGATCACCGGCGACAGCAGCACCAGGCCGTGCAGCAGCGTGCCGGACCGCAGCGCGGCGTACCCGAACGCGGCCATCAGCGTGCCGCCGCCGATCGCGGCCGCCGGTCCGACGGCCCAGTTCGGCAGCAGGTTGAACAGCGCCAGCACGAGCAGCGCGCCACCGACGGCGAAGCCGAGCGACCCCAGGAACTGGGCCAGCTTCCCGCCCCTGGTGAGCCCGGTGATGGTCCAGTACGGCAGCAGCGCGGCCCCGCGCATCACCCTCGTCACCGGCTTCAACGCCGCCAGCCCCGAGTTCTTGCTGTCCGCCACGGTCACCGCCACGGCCGCGGCGGTCGCGGCGGTGCGGATCAGCTGGTCGCTGCCCGCCTCCTGCGAGATCGGCTCACGCCCGATGCCCGCCTCGTCGAACGCCCGCAGCGACTGGAGCCCGATCGACACGCTGCGCGCCCGCAGCGACTCCGTGGTGAAGTCCACCGGCCGGTCCAGCCGCGCCAGCAGCGTCTTGTGCTCCTCCAGGAACAGCTCGCCGCGCGACCGCGGGTCGCCGCCGTCGTTGCGGTCGGCCAGGATCGCCGCGCGCAGGGCGGGCAGCTCCTCCACGATGATCCGCACGTGCAGGCCCCACGCCGCCAGCTCGGCGAGCGCGCCCGCCGTGGGCGGCAGGTCGCCCTCGAGGGTCTCCTCGGCGTAGATCCCGGCCAGTTCCTTCTTCGCCGCCGCGATGGCGATGGCCAACTCCGGCGTCGACCCGCCGAACAGCTCGTCCACCAGGTCGTCGACCTGGTCGTGCGCCCGCTGCCGCGCCCGCCCCTTGTCGGCGCGGCTCTCGCCCGCCGCCGCGGTGAGCAGGTCCATCCGCCGCAGCCGCTGCGGGTCGAAGATCACCTTGCACAGCATCGTGGCGCCGTCGAGCCTGCCCCAGATCCAGTCGTTGACCCGCCACGACCGCTTGAGGAACCCGGAGAACCGGCCCAGCGACGCGCCGCCGGCCTTGTCGTCGGCGGTGATGCTGCGGGTCGCGAACGCGTTGCGCGTCTGGAGGCTGATCTGCACCAGCTCTACCGCCTGGTCGACGCCGCCGCGCGCGTCGTCGGCGAGGCACGCGGTCGAGATCTCCAGCGCCATCAGCCGCGACAGCCACACCTCCGGTCCCGCGACCAGCCCGGCGCGCGCCTCGCGCGGCGTCAGCTCGGTGGTCAGCAGGGCCCGCCACGCCGCCAGCCCGCCCAGCCGCAGCCGGTCCTCGTCGTCGATCAGCGCCAGGATCTTCTGCGCCTCGTCGACCAGCGCCCCGATCTCGACCACGCACGCCCGCACGTCCGCGCCGATCGACCCGACCTCGCCGAACGTCATCCGCTGGTCGTACACGCCCAGCCGCTCGCCCCAGTACGCCTGGTTGAGCGTCCCGGAGTTCTCCCCGGTCCAGGTGATGTCGACCTTCTCGCGCAGCTGCCGCAGCTCCGCCCGAACCCGGTGCAGCCGGGTCCGCGAGTCCGCGATCACCCCGGCCGCCCCGCGCAGCACGCCCTCGTGCGTCTCCGGCACGATCCAGACCATCCGCTTGAGCAGGTCCAGCGCGGAGGACGCCAGCGTGTCCGCCATCGTCACGCCCCAGTGCCACCCGGTCGCGGCCAGCGTCGACGGCAGCTTCCGCGTCGGCACGTACGGCAGCATCCCGTTGACCTTGCGCCACTCCCGCTGCGCCGACTCGGCCGCCGCCCGCACCCGTTCGAACGACCAGCCCGCCGAGTTCGACCCCTTCACCGCGAACTGCCGGGTGGTGATGTCCCGCGCGGCCAACCGGATCCGCACGTCCTCGTAGTGCTCGTGCAGCGTGTCCGCGAGCTGGTAGGCCTTCTCCGCCACGGTCGTCGGCGCCTTGTGGTTGTTCGCCAGCCCGCCCGCGAGCCGCTCCAGCAGCGAGTTGCGCCCGCCGCGCCGGGACGCGGCCAGCCGGTTGTGCTCCTCGATCTTCTTCACGTACGTGCGGCTGCCCTGCCCGGACCACGCGCCCTGCACCTTCACCGCCGTGCTGACGGTGCTCGGCACCTCCCCGCGCACGTGCGCGGCGGGCTCGGGCCCCTCGGGTTCGGCGTGCGGGAACACCAGCAGCATCACCCGCCGCACCGGCCCGTTCGCGGGCATCCGGTCGATGGCCTCCAGCGCCTCGCGGGTCGGCGTGTTCACCAGCACCCCGCCGTCCACGGCGAACCGCGACCGGTCGACCTCGCTGTGCCTGCCCCACGAGGCCACGTCGCCCATGTCCGGCTTCGACGGCGTCGACTGGCCGTTGACCGGGATGAACGACGGCTCGAACGCGATCGGGAACGACGCCGACGACCGCGCGGCCAACGCCATCTGCAACACCCGCTTGGGCAGGTCCTCGGCGGCGAAGTCGTCGCGCCCGGTCGTCTCGTCCGGCGGGGTGGCCCAGTCGTAGGCGTCGCGGCGGAAGGAGAAGCTGCCCTGGTCGGCCACCTGCACGAGTGCCTGGCCGAGGTCGTCGTAGGACACCTTCGGCACCCCACCCAGCAGAGTGGTCGTGATGCGCAGGTCCACCGGCCGGTCCTCCGGCTTGGTGGGGGAGAAGTCCGTCGTGAGCCGTCCCAGCATCTCCTGAAGGCGGGGCAGGAAGAACTCGTCGCCGCGCAGCAGCGACACCGGCTGCCCCTGGAACGGCGTGCGGAGCAGCTGCTCCATCCGTCCCTGCTCGGCCCAGAGGTCCCGCAGCCGGGTCAGGTCGGCGGTCTCGCTGACCTGCGAGACGGCCAGCGCGGCGCCGTTGATGCCGCCCGCGGAGGTGCCGGTGATGACGTCGGCGCGGGCGGTGCACCCGACCATCGAGAGGAGGTGCTGGTAGGTCGTCCCGGCGCGGGTGAGGCGGTCCAGTTCGAGGACCACACCGCCCATCCAGACGGCGAGGCTGACGCCGCCGTTGAGCACCACGGCGAACCGGATCTGCTCCTGAGGTACCTCGGCCATCTCCGAACCCCTCCTCGGACCACCACGACGGGGCGATCTTGCCGGCAATGGTCAGTCGCCAGGGGGGATTGGAGAGTTACGAATCGACCGTCTCGAGTGGAGACGAGGACCGCTCAGGTGTAGCCCTTGCTCGTGGGCAGCGGGTCCCGCCGCATCAACGGGTAGAGCTGCTTGCGCGCCACGACCACGCACAGCACGAACGTGATCACCGCGCCGGTCACCGCCTGCGGCACCACGTACGCCCGCCCGTCGAACGCCGACCCGGTCGGCGGCAGGATGACCGCGATGAACGCGCTGGTGGTCATGGCGAACCCGCGGAAGCGCTTCGCCACCACGGCCGTGGCCAGCGGCAGCGCCGCCCACAGCACGTACCACGGCTGGAGCACCGGCCCGAGCACGAGCACCGCGCCCAACCCCGCGCCCAGCCCGTTGACCGCCTTGATCCGGCCGCGGAAGCTCTTCCACAGCAGCGTTCCCACGATCGCCACCGACACCGCCTGCCCGAGGATCCGGGCCAGCGCGATCGTCGCCTCGGTGTGGTTGCCGAGCGACAGCGTGATCCCCAGCCCGCCCGCCAGGTAGCCCAGCGCCGTGGGCGGCGACATCCACGACTTCACCGTCGTCGCCACGTTCAGCGTCGACGTCCAGCCGAACCCGTACCCGGTCCCCACGCACACCAGCGCCGTGACCACCCCGGCGACGACGGCCATGAACCCGGCCACCTTCAGCAGGTCCACGAACCGGCCGCCGAGCCTGCGGGCGACCATCACCCCGAGGAACCCCAGCGCCAGCATCGCCGGGATCTTCACCATCGCGCCCATCACGATCATGGTCGCGCCCAGCGTGATCCACAGCAGCTCTTCGCGCGTCACCGGCGGGGGTATCGCCCCCCGTTCCAGCACCGGCATCTTCCGCAGCGCCAACTCCAGCCCCACGAGCATCAACCCGATGGCCAGCCCGTCGTTGTGCACCCCGATGACGATGTGGAACAGCACCAGCGGGTTCAACGCCCCCAGCCACAGCGCCCCCACGGGCGGCACGCCGAACCGGCGGGCCAGGCGCGGCAGCGCCCACACGATCATCGCGAGCCCCACCAGCGCCAGCAGCCGGTGCAGGAACACCCCCGGCAGCACGTGGTCGCCGGTGACCATCGCGATCAGCCTGCCGACGGCCAGGAACAGCGGCCCGTACGGGGCGGGCGTCTCGCGCCAGATGTTCGGCACGTTCATCGTCAACGGGTGCGTCACGCCCAGCGCCGTGGCCGGGCCCAGCTCGTACGGGTCCTGGCCGCGCGCGGCGATCTCGCTCTGCGCGAGGTAGCTGTAGACGTCGCGGCTGAACATCGGCAGCACGAGCACCAGCGGCATCGTCCACATGAGCAGCGTGCGGTCGAGCTGGCTGCGGGTGGCGAGCCTGATCCGGCCAGGCCGGACGAACCGGCCCAGCCACAGCCACGCCGACACGACCATGAACACGCCGGTCCACACCAGGCCCATGGCCACGCTCGGCATGCGCACGAACAGGCCGAGCACCGGCGTGCCGGGCAGCGGGCTGAAGACCGGCGCCGCGCCCGCGCCGAGCGAGCCGACGACCATCAGCAGCGCCCCGACCGTGCCCCAGCGGCGGATGACGTCGAGCTGCCTGCGCTCCGGCGCGTCCAGCGGGCCGGGTTCGGTCGCCGTCACGTCGTCGCTGGTTCCCACTCCGCCTGCCGCCACGCCGTGAGGGTAGCGACCAGGCTCGACGGGTGACTCGGGTCACCCGGCGGGGGCGGATCTTTGCGACTGCCGACTAAATAAGCAACACTGGTGTTGTGAAATACGCCGGTACCGATTCGCCCGCCTCCACAGGCGGTGTCGAAGCACCCTTCGCGCCCCCCGGGCACGACGGGCGGACCCGGCGGGGCGTCGCCAGGCTGCTGCTGGAGCAGGGCCCGGTCACCGCGGCGGCTGTCGCCGAGGTGCTCGGACTCAGTCCCACGGCGGTGCGCAGGCACATCGACGCCCTCGTCGCCGACGGCGAGGCGACCAGCAGGGACGCACCCCGGACGGGCCAGCGAGGTCGTGGCCGTCCGGCGAAGCTGTTCCTGCTGACCGAGTCGGGACGGGCCCGTTTCGGGCACGCCTACGACGACCTCGCCGTGGCCGCTCTGCGGTTCCTCGCCGAACAGGGCGGGGAAGAGGCGGTACGGGCCTTCGCGGAACGCCGGATGACCGCACTGGTCGACCGGCACCGCGCCGCCATCGTGTCGCTCCCCAGCCCGGTCGAGAGGGCCAAGGCCCTCGCGAGCGCGCTGAGCAGGGAGGGATACGCTGCCTCGACGCGCAACGTGGGCGCGGGGGAGCAGTTGTGCCAGCACCACTGCCCGGTCGCCCACGTGGCTGCCGAGTTCCCTCAGCTGTGCGAGACCGAGACGGCGACGTTCGCCGACCTCATCGGTTCCCACGTGCAGCGGTTGGCGACGATCGCACGCGGCGACGCCGTGTGCACCACGCACATCCCGAACACCGCAAAGACCCCAGATGGAGGGGAGCCCGCATGACTGCCGCTGCCGAGCAGCGCACGCCCACCACGGTGCAGTCTGAGCCGCTCAGCCAGGAAGAGACCCTGGCGAGTATCGGCAACTACGAGTTCGGCTGGTCCGACTCAGACGCTGCTGGTACGAGCGCACGCCGAGGCCTGAACGAGGACGTCGTCAGGGACATCTCGGCGAAGAAGAGCGAGCCCGAGTGGATGCTGGAGCACCGCCTGAAGGGGCTGCGCCTGTTCGAGAAGAAGCCGATGCCGACGTGGGGTTCCGACCTCTCCGGCATCAACTTCGACTCGATCAAGTACTTCGTGCGCTCGACCGAGAAGCAGGCCACCTCGTGGGAGGACCTGCCCGAGGACATCAAGAACACGTACGACCGGCTGGGCATCCCCGAGGCGGAGAAGCAGCGCCTCGTGGCCGGTGTCGCCGCGCAGTACGAGTCCGAGGTCGTCTACCACCAGATCCGCGAGGACCTGGAGGCGCAGGGCGTCATCTTCAAGGACACCGACACCGCTCTCAAGGAGCACCCCGAGCTCTTCCAGGAGTACTTCGGGTCGGTCATCCCCTCGGGTGACAACAAGTTCTCCGCGCTGAACTCTGCGGTGTGGTCCGGCGGCTCGTTCATCTACGTCCCCAAGGGCGTCAAGGTGGACATCCCGCTCCAGGCCTACTTCCGGATCAACACCGAGAACATGGGCCAGTTCGAGCGGACGCTGATCATCGTCGACGAGGGCGCCTACGTGCACTACGTCGAGGGCTGCACGGCGCCGATCTACTCCTCGGACTCGCTGCACTCGGCCGTGGTCGAGATCATCGTGAAGAAGGGCGGCCGCTGCCGCTACACGACGATCCAGAACTGGTCGAACAACGTCTACAACCTGGTCACCAAGCGCGCCAAGGCCGAAGAGGGCGCGACCATGGAGTGGATCGACGGCAACATCGGCTCCAAGGTGACCATGAAGTACCCGGCGGTCTTCCTCATGGGCGAGCACGCCCACGGCGAGGTCCTCTCGATCGCGTTCGCGGGCGAGGGCCAGCACCAGGACGCCGGCGCGAAGATGGTCCACATGGCGCCGCACACCTCCTCGACGATCGTGTCGAAGTCGGTGGCGCGCGGCGGTGGCCGCACGTCCTACCGCGGCCTGGTGCAGATCAACAAGCGGGCGCACCACTCGAAGTCCACGGTGAAGTGCGACGCGCTGCTGGTCGACAACATCAGCCGCTCGGACACCTACCCGTACGTCGACGTCCGCGAGGACGACGTGCAGATGGGCCACGAGGCCACGGTCTCGAAGGTGTCCGCCGAGCAGTTGTTCTACCTGATGTCGCGCGGCCTCACCGAGGACGAGGCCATGGCCATGATCGTGCGCGGGTTCGTCGAGCCCATCGCGCGCGAGCTGCCCATGGAGTACGCGCTGGAGCTGAACCGCCTGATCGAACTGCAGATGGAAGGGGCCGTCGGCTGACATGGCCGTTTCAACAGAGGCCCAGCACGGCCTGAAGGACCACTCGCACGGCGCCGGGGCAGCGATCCCGGTGTCGTCGCGGGCGGACCACTTCGCCTCGTTCGACGTCGACGCCTTCGAGGTGCCCGGCGGTCGCGAGGAGATCTGGCGCTTCACCCCGATGAAGCGGCTCGCCAACCTGCACAACGGCGCCGCCGCGACGGGTTCCGCCGCGGTCGAGGTCAAGGCCGCCGAGGGTGTCGTCGTCGAGACCGTCCAGCGCGGCGACGCGCGGCTCGGTGTCGCGGGCACCCCCAGCGACCGGATCGCCGCGCAGGCGTGGTCGTCGTTCACCGACGGCACGCTGCTCACCGTCGGCAAGAACGCGGAGATCGCCGACCCGACGCTGGTCACCGTGACCGGCGCCGGTGTCGGGCAGGTCGCCTACGGGCACCTGCAGATCCGCACGGAGCTGTTCTCCAAGGCCGTCGTGGTGATCGACCACCGCGGCTCGGGCGCGTACGCGGACAACGTCGAGTTCGTGGTCGGCGACGGCTCGCACCTCACCGTCATCTCGGTCCAGGACTGGGCCGACGACGCGGTGCACGTCTCCTCGCACCACGCCTCGCTCGGCCGCGACGCGACCTTCCGGCACACGGCCATCACGCTGGGCGGCGACGTCGTCCGGCTGACCCCGACCGTGACGTACACGGGCAAGGGCGGCGACGCGGAGCTCAACGGCCTGTACTTCGCCGACCAGGGCCAGCACCTCGAGCACCGCACGTTCATCGACCACGCGGTGTCCAACTGCCGCAGCAACGTCGTCTACAAGGGCGCGTTGCAGGGCGAGGGCGCGCACACCGTGTGGATCGGCGACGTGCTGATCCGCGCGGCGGCCGAGGGCACCGAGACGTACGAGCTGAACCGGAACCTGGTCCTCACCGACGGCGCCCGCGCCGACTCGGTGCCGAACCTGGAGATCGAGACCGGCGAGATCGTCAGCGCGGGCCACGCGTCCGCCACGGGCCGCTTCGACGACGAGCAGCTGTTCTACTTGCAGGCCAGGGGAATCCCGGAGGACCAGGCTCGTCGCCTGGTCGTGCGCGGCTTCTTCCACGAGATCCTGCTGAAGATCACCGTCCCCGAGGTGCGCGAGCGCCTGGAGGCGGCGATCGAGGCCGAGTTGGAAGCAGTCGGCGTGTGACGTGCCGACGTGTTCTTCCCAGCGGAGGCACACGATGATCAGAGCGTGTTCCTTTTCTGAGTTGGACGACCGCAAGCCGTTCGCGGTCGACGTCGACGGGACTCCCGTGGTCGTCGTCCGCGACGGGGAGCGGGTGCACGCGCTGCACGACCTGTGCTCGCACGCGGCGGTGTCGCTGAGCGAGGGCGAGGTGACGAAGCAGGGGATCGAGTGCTGGCTGCACGGTTCCCGCTTCGACCTCACCACCGGTGAGCCGTCCTCGCCCCCGGCCTCCGAACCCGTCGACGTCTACTCCGTCGAAGTACGCGACGACGACGTGTACGTCGCCGTCCCCCAAACCTGATCCACCACAGGAGAACAGCAGCATGGCCACGCTTGAGATCAAGGACCTGCACGTCTCGGTCGTCACCGACGAAGCGCCCAAGGAGATCCTCAAGGGCGTCGACCTGACGATCAAGGCGGGCGAGACGCACGCCATCATGGGGCCGAACGGCTCCGGCAAGTCCACCCTGTCCTACGCCGTCGCGGGCCACCCGAAGTACACGGTGACCTCCGGCTCCGTGACGCTGGACGGCGAGGACGTGCTCGAGATGAGCGTCGACGAGCGCGCCCGCGCGGGTCTCTTCCTCGCGATGCAGTACCCGGTCGAGGTCCCCGGCGTCTCGATGTCGAACTTCCTCCGCACCGCCGCCACCGCCGTCCGCGGCGAGGCCCCGAACCTGCGCCACTGGGTCAAGGAGGTCAAGGGCGCGATGTCCGAACTGGACATCGACCCGGCCTTCGCCGAGCGCAGCGTCAACGAGGGCTTCTCCGGCGGCGAGAAGAAGCGCCACGAGATCCTCCAGCTCGGGTTGCTGGCGCCGAAGATCGCGATCCTGGACGAGACCGACTCCGGTCTGGACGTCGACGCGCTGCGCGTCGTGTCCGAGGGCGTCAACCGCTACAAGGCCTCCGGCGAGGTCGGCGTCATGCTGATCACGCACTACACCCGGATCCTCAAGTACATCTCGCCCGACTTCGTGCACGTCTTCGCGAACGGCCGCATCGTCGAGTCCGGCGGTCCCGAGCTCGCGGACGTCCTCGAGAACGAGGGTTACGTGAAGTACACCGGGGAAGCTGCGAAGGTCTGAGTTTGTTGCAGTCGTTGACGGTTACGGCTTTCTGAGAGGAGGCGTCGGAGAGTGACCACCACCGCTACTCCACTGGACGTCGTTGCGTTGCGCGCCGACTTCCCGATCCTGGCGCGCACGGTCCGCGAGGGCAAAAGGCTGGTGTACCTCGACTCCGGCGCCACCTCGCAGCGGCCCGCTCAGGTGCTCGACGCGGAACGGCGTTTCCTGGAGACGTCCAACGCCGCCGTGCACCGCGGCGCGCACCAGCTCGCCGAAGAGGCGACGGACGCGTACGAGAGCGCGCGGGCGCGGATCGCCGAGTTCGTCGGCGCCTCGCCCGACGAGCTCGTGTTCACCAAGAACGCCACCGAGGGCATCAACCTCGTCGCGTACGCCATGGGCAACGCGGCGATCTCCGGCCCGGAGGCCCAGCGCTTCCTGCTCGGCCCCGGCGACGAGATCCTGATCACCGAGATGGAGCACCACGCGAACCTGGTGCCGTGGCAGCAGCTCTGCCTGCGGACCGGCGCGACGCTCCGCTGGATCGACGTGACGGCCGAGGGCAGGCTCGACCTGTCGAACCTCGACGAGCTGGTGACGCCCCGGACCAAGGTCGTGGCGTTCACCCACCAGTCGAACGTGCTCGGCACGATCAACCCCGTGGCGGAACTGGTGGCCGCGGCCCGCAGGGTCGGCGCGCTGACCGTGCTGGACGCCTGCCAGTCGGTGCCGCACTCGAAGGTCGACTTCCACGCGCTGGGCGTCGACTTCGCGGCGTTCAGCGGCCACAAGATGCTGGCCCCGTCCGGGATCGGCGTGCTCTACGGCAGGCGTGAGCTGCTGGAGGCGCTGCCGCCGTTCCTCACCGGCGGGTCGATGATCGAGATGGTCCACATGGACCGGTCGACGTTCGCGCCGCCGCCGCAGCGGTTCGAGGCGGGCGTTCCCATGACGTCGCAGGCGATCGGGCTCGGCGCGGCCGTGGACTACCTGACCGCCGTCGGCATGGACCGGGTCGCCGCGCACGAGCACCTGTTGACGGAAGCCGCGTTGGCGGGCCTGGGCGAGATCCCCGGCGTGCGGATCATCGGGCCGAAGTCCACTGTGGACCGAGGCGGCGCGGTGTCGTTCGACGTCGAGGGCGTGCACGCCCACGACGCCGGTCAGGTGCTGGACAGCCTCGGCATCGCCGTCCGCGTCGGCCACCACTGCGCGTGGCCGCTGCACCGCAAGCTCGGCGTGCAGGCCAGCGTCCGCGCCTCCTTCTACCTCTACAACGACCTCGACGAGGTGGCCGCGCTCGTGGACGGCGTCCGCGAAGCCCAGCGGTTCTTCGGGGTGGGATGACGATGCAGCTTCAGCAGATGTACCAGGAGATCATCCTGGACCACTACAAGAACCCGCACGGCCGCGGTCTGCGCGACCCGTACGACGCCGAGTCGCACCAGGTGAACCCCACCTGCGGCGACGAGGTGACGCTGCGCGTCAAGCTGGACGGCGAGACCGTCACCGACGTGTCCTACGACGGCCAGGGCTGCTCCATCAGCCAGGCCTCCACCTCGGTGCTGACGGACCTGGTCATCGGCAAGTCCGTCGGCGAGGCGTTCAAGAAGTTCGACGCCTTCGTGGAGCTGATGCAGAGCCGCGGCCAGCTGGAGCCCGACGAGGACGTCCTGGAGGACGGCATCGCCTTCGCGGGCGTTTCGAAGTACCCGGCGCGCGTCAAGTGCGCGCTGCTCGGGTGGATGGCTTTCAAGGACGCGGTCGCCCGCAGCGAAGGAGCAAAGGCATGAGCGAGCAGGACACCGAGGTGGTCCGCGGCGTCGAGGGTCTGCCCGTGCCGCCGTCCCCCAAGGCGGACGTGGCCGCGATCGACGACCTCGAGGAAGCCATGCGCGACGTGGTGGACCCCGAGCTGGGCATCAACGTGGTCGACCTCGGCCTCGTGTACGACCTCCGCGTGGAGGAGGGCAACGTCGCCATCATCGACATGACGCTGACCTCCGCGGCCTGCCCGCTGACCGACGTCATCGAGGACCAGACCCGCGCGGCCCTCACCGGCGGCCCCGGCGGCGGCCTGGTCGACGACTTCCGCATCAACTGGGTCTGGATGCCCCCGTGGGGCCCGGAGAAGATCACCGACGACGGCCGCGACCAGCTCCGCGCCCTCGGCTTCACCGTCTAGGACTCGCACGCGAAGGGCCCGCCTCCTCACCGGAGACGGGCCCTTCGTCGTGTCACGCCGTCTGCGCCACCAGCAGGTCCACGACGTCCGCCAGCTCACCCCTGCGCCGGAACGCCCGCCGCTGCCGTTCCGCGCCGGACCCGTCCAGCAGGATCCGGTCCACCACGTCGGTCACCAGCTCGTAGTCCCCGGCCGCCTCCAGCGCGGGCCGCACCCACGTGACCAGTGCCTGCACCTGTGCCGACGCCCGCACCAGGGTCCCGGCGCGCAGGTCCACGTTCGTCCCCTCCACGCCGTCGCGGGCCGCCCGCCACAGCGCCGCCCGCAGCACGTGCGGGGCCACGTCGAGCGCGGGCACCCGTGAACTCAGGGCCGTCGCCGCGATCCCGCGGGTCAGGGCGGCGATCAGCACGGCCTCGTCCACGGTCGCGGCCACGTCGCACACCCGCAGCTCCACGGTCGGGTGGTTGGCCGACAGCCGCACGTCCCAGTAGACCGTCGCGGGGTCCATCGCCGCCCCGCTGTCCAGCATCGCCCGCCGCGCCAGGTGGTACTCCTCGGCGGACGCGAAGTACGGCGGCGCCCCGGCCGACGGCCACGGGCTCCACGACAGGTACCGCCACGACGAGTACCCCGTGTCCAGCCCGTCCACGAACGGCGAGTTCGCGCTCAACGCCAGCAGCACCGGCAGCCACGGCCGCAGGTGGTTGCTGATCAGCACACCGGCGTCGTCGTCCGGGATGCCCACGTGCACGTGGCACCCGCAGATCGTCAGGTCGTGGATCAGCCGCCCGTACTCGACCGCCATGCGCCGGTAGCGGGGGTCGTCGGTCAGCGGCACGGGCTTCACCACGCCCAGCACCGGCGTGCCGGTGGCGACGATCCGGGTCCCGTGCGCCGCCGCCATGCTCCCCAGCGCCGCGCGGGTCGCGACGAGCGAGTCGCGCACCTCGCCCATCGTCCGGCACACCGGCGTGGCGCTCTCCACCTGGAAGTCGGTCAGCTCGGCCTGGAGGTCGTGCGGCGACTCCGCCCCCAGCACGGCGGGCGCGAGCGGCGCCACAGCCCGTGTCACCGCGTCCACCAGCAGGAACTCCTCCTCGACACCCACGGTGAGCGCCTTGTCGAAGAGTGTTCGGGGACGGGGGAGTTGGCTGGTCTCGGTCGTGCTCACGATGGCTCCCGGTGCTCAGGGTAGTCCGATCAATGCTATGAGTGACGAACCCAAGGCACATGCGGCGTATTGGCGAACTGTGCGCGCGGATGGCGTCAGTTTCGAACACCGGGGACGGCGGCAGGCTCCGAACGCCCGGAGACGCCCGGCTTCGCGCGCCCCAGGTCGCTGTCGACGGTACGCCGTGCCAGGTCCAGCCGCTCCGCGTTCCCGCTGCTCCGCAGTACGGGTACCACCGAACTCGACGATCCGGCTCAAGCGCCCGCGTTCGCCCGGTGGAGCACCGGGCGCGCTGATCACGCCGCCGGTCGAGGGGACCCCGTGTCCCCGACCGGCCTGCCGCGCAGCACGTCCGCCCGCTCGTTGCCCGGCCTGCCCAGCACCCAACTGCTGCCCAGCAACGATTTCGCCCGCGCCTTCAACGGCGCCAGCAGCCGCGACACCTCGCGGTAGGAGGGCACCGACCCCGCCGCGCACACCAGCGTCGCGAACGACAGCGTCACCGCCATGCCCTCGGCCTCGAACACCGTGTCCAGCACCGCCGACGCCAGCGGCACCACCTCGTCCAACCCGGCCACCACGAGGAAGTCGTCCCCACCCACGTGACCCACCTGCGCGGACGGCCAGTCCGCCGCCGCCTCCGACAGCACCCGGCCGATCGTCCGGATCAGCTCGTCGCCCGCGGCGAACCCGACGCCGTCGTTGACCCGCTTGAACCCGTCCACGTCCAGCCACCCGACCGCGAAGAACTCGCCGGACATGATCCGCCGGTCCACCTCGCGCTCGATCGTCTCGCTGCCCGGCAACCGCGTCAGCGGGTTCAACGACGCCGCCTGCTCCACCTTCAGCTCGGCGATCCCGCGCACCACGTCCGCCACCCGCACCACGCCCAGGCACCGGTCCTCGGCGTCCACCACGACCAGGTCGTCGTTCGTCCGCTCACGGGCGGCGTGCGCGACCACGTCCAGCAGTTCCACCGCCGTCGTGTCCGTGCCGATCAGGTGCGGCCGGTCCGCCAGCCGCGCGGCGTCGCGCCGGGCGTGCAGCGCGTGCCCGTACGGGCCGGTCACCGACAGCAGGAACCGGTTGCGGTCCACCGACCAGCGCGGACGGCCGTCGGGATCCACCAGCACCACGCCGCTCAGGCTCGGCTGGCCCGCGAGCACCTCGCGCACCTGCTCGGACGTGGCGTCCTCGGGCAGCGTGGTCGCGGGGTGCAGGAAGTCCGTCACCCGAGGACCGGTGGCCCGCCGGATCGGGCCGGTGCGGGTCACCGCCTCGGGGTCGTTCGCCTCGCTCAACACCGCCGAGATGGTGGCGTTGACCTTCGGTCTTCGCGACGCCATGGCCAGCAGGTTCCCCTGCGCGAGCCGCACCCCGAGCCTGCGCAGCGCCGCCAGCTCGGCCTCGGACTCCACGCCCTCGGCCACCACCTGCGAACCCGTGTGCTCGGCGATGTGCAGCAGCGCCTGCACCAGCACGGCCTGCGACGGGTCGTCCGGCAGCCCGGCCACGACCTCGCGGTCCAGCTTCAGCACGTCCGGCCGCGCCTCCGTGAGCAGGCTCAACGGCACGTCGCCCTCGCCGACCCCGTCGAGGCCGATCCGGAACCCGGCCTCGCGCAGCCGTTCGATCCCGCGCACCAGCAGCCCGCGCCGCGCACGGGAGTACGGCGTGCCGATCTCGACCACCACGCTCGACGGGTCGCGGCCCACCTCGCGCAGCGCGTCGTGCAGCGGGGCGAGGAACTCGGGCCGGTCGGCCACCGTCAGCGCCATCAGGTTGAGGTGCAGCGGCAGCGTGAAGTCCGGACCGGCGGCGGAGCCGACCGCGCGGCACGCGAGCGCCACATCGGTGGAGGTCAGGTGCCCCGCGCGGTACGCCGCGCGCAGCAGGTCCTGAACGCCGCAGTCCTGAGGTCGGGCCAGCGCTTCGACCGCGACGACACCCCCGGTGTGGAGGTTGAACAGCGGCTGGAAGGCGAAGCGAACGTCATCCAGCAACGCGGGCACCCCACGATCGTGCCTGGTCGATCATCGTTTGCCGAGGTGGTTCACCAGGTGTTCACGCCGTCTTCCGCCGCGGTCAGCGATCCTGCGGCGCCAGCACCAGCGTCCGGCGCAACCGCCACGGCGCGCTGCGGAACAGCTCCGCCATCGCCCGCGTCGCCCCGGCCACGTCCTCGCGGTCGGACAGGTAGGACCGCCGCAGCTCCTCGGGCAGCGCGAAGAACAGGTCGAAGAACTCCGGCACCTGCTCCGGCGGCATCGCCAGCAGCGCGCGCAACCCGTGTCGGCGCATCGTGTGCACCACCTTCGCGGCGGGCGACCAGATCACCTGCTTCGCCGCCGCCCGCGCCGCCCGCGGCCCGCGGGGGAGCGCGTCGGCGATGGCCGCGGCCACCAGCGGCGCCAGCTCCAACGTCGTGGCCACGCTGTACCCGGTCGCGGGGTGCACCAGCGCCGCCGCCGCGCCGAACGTCAACCGCGTCGACCGGTTCAGGTCCACCGGGAACCGCACCTGCTCCTCCACCGCCGACGGCGTGATGCCGTGGTGGGCGAGCCGCGACTCCAGCCGGGCCCGCAGCTCGGCCGCGGGGAGACCGGGCCGCCGGGCCAGCGACGTCTCCTCCAGCAGCACGCGCTCGCCGTCCAGGGGGACGGCGTAGAGGAACGTCGGCCACTCGACCCCGGTGTGCGGCGGCTGCCGCCAGTCCATGACGAGCGCCTCGCCGTCGCCGAGCACGGCCGTCGCCGCTTCCTTGGGGACGACGACCCCGGCCGCGGTCTGCTCCACCCGGCCACGGCTCGGCGGCGCGCCCGTGGCGTCGACGACGAGCGTCGCGGCCAACGTCCGACCGTCGGCCAGCCGCACGGTGGACCCGCGCGGCCCGAGGACCATGCGCACGGACTTGCCGGTCTCCACGCGCACGTCCGGGTGGAGTTCGCGCAACCCGCCGTTGTCGAGGACCACGTATTCGCGGTCCAGCACGTGGTGCTCGACGCCGATCGCCCGGCTGATCGGCGCGCGCGCCGCGATCAACGTTCCTTTCGGCAGTTCGTCGGCCCACGCGGCGTAAGTCGTGTTCCACGGTCTGTCCGGACGGGGATCGACGAGCGTCGTCTCCAGTCCCGACTCGGCACAAGCGCCGGCCAACGCCCGTCCCGCGGGCCCACCACCCAGCACGATCACGTCCACGGATCGACGTTAACCCGCGCCGGGTGTCCTCCGCCGCGCCCGATCGGGGGTGATCGCGCACGTCAGCGGCCTGCATGCGGCCAAGGGGACCCCCGATTTGGAGCCCGAACCACACCGGTGTAAGTTTCTCCCTGCCAGCGCGGAACGGGCCGGAAACGGAACGGAGCGGGGCAAAACCCCAGAACTCCATGAAGCACCAGCGTTCCTTGCTGGGTCGGATTCCTCGAAGAGGCCGATTTGACAAGGGAAATGCGGTTCGGATAACTTCTGGAACATAGCAAACTGAATGCGAAGCGAGTTTCCTGCTGAGCGAAACGGTCCGAAACGGCCGATTTGACAAAGCGAAAACGAAGTTGCTAAGCTTCAGACACAAACGAAACACCGAATACCTGCCCCGGATCGGGTCGCACTCAAAGCGAATCGAAATGGTGTGCGCGTGTTCTTTGAGAACTCAACAGCGTGCCGAATAGCCAGTAACTTATATGAACCCAGTCAATGGGTTTCCTTTGAGATCAAACTG